>NZ_JBQHUO010000005.1:0-125154 GCF_052065125.1 Collinsella sp. HCP28S3_G2 | reverse complement strand
ACTCAGCCGTTCGCCACTCGCTTCTATCCGAAGATAGGTGCCGTTCGACTTGCATGTGTTAGGCGCGCCGCCAGCGTTCATCCTGAGCCAGGATCGAACTCTCCGTCCAAATATGTTTGGGCCTCGAGCCCGTCCGGTCCTCTCAGTCATTCGCTGATCGGTTCCGTTCGATTCATATGGTTCTGTTTGATAGGAAAAGGAATTCCTCGGGGCCGCCTCTCGGCGGCCTTGCGAAAAACGAATCCAAGTCAGACCATTTCAAATGGTTCGATGTCTGCCCGGATGCGACACATCATGTGTGTCCATCCTCGCAGTATCCGGTTCTCAAGGTGCACGCCTGCGCGTCTCATCCGGTCCGACCGGACCGCGCGGCAAGGAGATATATTGCCAGACCGGAGGGGCCCGCGGGGCGGGAATCTGGTTGCACACAGCTCCTACACATTTATACCCGCAGATGACGTTTGCCAGTCGTTACCTACCACTCGCCGAGCATATCTTTATATTGAGCAGCCCCATGGCTAGAGCCGATATGCGCCCCGAGCCAAAGCGCAGCCGGCATCAAGCAACTCGTCGCGCTCCTCCACCGAAAAGCCCTCGGCGTACACTCGCACCACCGGCTCAGTGCCACTCGGGCGAACCAACAGCCAGGTATCATCCTCAAATGCCAAACGCAAGCCGTCCATGTGACTTACGCTCTGCGGCGCCTTGCCGCAAATCGACTTTGGATTCACACCGGGAAGCAGTGTGCGCAGCGACTCGGCATCTTCTGCCTCAAGTCGTAAATCTCGACGGCCATAACTTGTTTTTCCAAAACTCGCCTCGAGCTGATCGACCAGCACGCCCAGCGAAGCCCCCGTCTTTGCCATGAGCTCACACAGGAGTAGGCAAGCAAGAATGCCGTCACGCTCGGGCATATGCGCGGCAATGCCGATGCCACCGGCCTCCTCACCGCCCATAAGTACCCCGTCTTTTTTCATCTCGGCGGCTATATATTTGAAGCCAACCGGTTTTACGGTCACGCGGCAACCGAGCGCCTCGGCAACACGACGTACAAGCGTCGAGCACGATAGATTGACGACGACTCGCCCCTTCAAATTGCGAAACTGAACCAATTCGCCCATTACGAGCGCCATGATCTGATGCGGATGTATATATCTACCGCGCTCGTCGACCGCGCCAATACGGTCAGCATCGCCATCGGTCACCAGGCCGGCACACGCACCGTCTTCGATAACTGCACGCTCGCAGGCATCCACCCACGGCTCTACGGGATCGGGACAGATATCCCCCCAATCCGATGCTTGCCCCACATGAATCTCATGAACCTCAACACCCAGCTCGCGCAGCAAATCGGCAAGATAACCTTGAGCCGCTCCCCCCATGGGGTCGACCACCACGCGCAGATGAGCGGCACGAATGGCATCGGCATCGACAAACGATGCTACCGCTCGCATATAGTCGGGAATGATATCCGCCGTGCGATACTGCTCCTCGAGCCCCAGAGGTTCGGCGGCCATCGTTGCCTCGAGCTCTTCGATGACGTCCTGGCTTGCCGTGGAACCATCGCCCATGCGCAGTTTGAGACAGAGATAGCCCTGCGGATGATGTGAACCGGTCACCATGAGCGCCCCGCACGCCTCGCCATCGTATGCGGCAGCCCACGTGATGGCAGGCGTGGGTACAAAACGGGCCGCGAGCACGGCATCAAGGCCATGGGCCGCAAGCACGCCAGCTGCAAGTTCTGCAAACTCGCGCGCCCGGGGACGGGTGTCATACCCGATATATACCGTCTTGCCGGGATATGTCTTTTGCCAGAGCTCGCCGGCGGCATCAGCGATACGGGCAACATTGTTAGCGTTAAAATCCTCGCCGACGCGAGCGCGCCAGCCATCAGTTCCAAAATGAATTATCGCGCACACACGCAGACACCTCGCAGTGTTTGAATCATGGTACGCAAGTGGTATACCCGCAACGAGCGCCCGGCAAGCCGCCGGCGCACGCATTCACCGTTTAGGCAAAAGCCGTCGAGGGCGCATATAGACAAAAAAAACCGCCCCGGTTGGGGCGGTAATTCGAATGTGCTTTTCTTAGGACTCTATATATCGAGCGCGTCTGCCATAGCAGCCGTCGTGATCGCCGTGGTTCCGCAACAGCCACCAACCATTGCGGCGCCAGCCCGCTTCCACTCGACGCATGCGCGCGCGAAAGCTTCGGGGTCCTCGTGCCACACGGGCCCATCTTGCGTTTGGACCGGATTTCCCGCATTGGGACGTACAGTAACGGGCGTCGTGGCTATCTTGACCATTCTTGGTACCGCAGCGGTAGCCGCTGTCAGGGTGCAGCAATTGACCCCAACCGAGCTCGCACCGTGCTTCTCGGCATACAAGATGGCACCTTCGATGTTTAGGCCATCACCCAGCAGGTCGCCCTTGTCATCAATAGCAAAGCTCACCAGAACGGGCATGCCATCAGCGGCATCATGGACACCGGCGAGCACGGGCTGCAGATTGCGGATAGACGTGATCGTCTCGACCAGAATCCCGTCGACGCCGGCGTTGAGCAGGGCGGACGCCTGCTCGCGAGCATTTGCGCGAATCTCTCGATACTCGGAAGAATCCTCGACAAACCACTCAATCGCAATAGGCCCCATGGACCCCAACAATAGCTGGGGATTTGCCTGGCGGGCATCGTCGACCGCGCCGCGATTGACCTCTGCCATAGATGGAGCGATTTCATCGCGATCGAGCGCAAAACCCGATGCCTGGAACGTATTGGTAATAAGCACCTGTGCACCAGCGGCGGCATACAGTCGGTGGATGCGAGAAACCGTCTGTGGTTCGGCGAGGTTCCAAAATGCCGGCGGAATATCGGCAGCACCGTATTCACTCAGCAGCACGCTGCCCATCGGACCCTGTGCCAGCAGCGTCTCGCTGGCAAGTCGGCGCATAAGCTCCTCGCCTCCGAAGCGATTGTAATAACTCGTATCCATATATATGTTTCGCTATTCCTCGATGCTGATTCCCTGCTTTTCGAGATAGGCGAGCCAACGGACCATTGTGTCCTCGGAAAGCGCGTGCTCCATCATGCAGGCCTCAGCATCGGCGCGCTCAAAGTCGACGCCGAGCTCCTGGACCAAAAATGTGCGAATCAGGCGATGGCGATACCAGATGGCCAAACCGACCTCTCGCCCACGGTTGGTCAGGATAACCTTGCCGTAGTGAGACTGCTCGACAAGTTCGGATGCCTTGAGAGCCGAAACCGCCTTGTTGACCGATGCCTTCGAAACGCCAAGGCGCTGTGCGATATCGACCGACCGCACGCCATTAGTCTCCTCATCCTCGCTTTCGATGCGAACCATGCACTCCAAGTAGTCTTCGTTCGCCACCGTTAGATGTAGCTCGCGCGAGCTATTTGTCGTATCCATGAACATCCGTCCCTTCTGCATTCAATGGCTGATTCTACCCCATCCAAGCGTCGCGGTATGCCGCGGTATACCGTGCTAGAGTTCTTGTTGCACACGACAACCAAGATTGGAGCGGTCTCTATGGAAAACACCACCACGAACCCCGACGTACTCGAGCGTTTTTTGCGCTACGTCCAGATCAACACACAGTCCGAGGATGCCAACTGTGACCAGGTTCCGTCGAGCACCGTCCAGTTTGATCTTGCCAATGTGCTTGCCGAGGAATTGCGCGAGCTTGGTGCAACCGATGCCCATGTAACCGAAAACGCCTATGTCTGCGCTCACATTCCCGCGAGCGCCGGCTCCGAGAATAAGCCCGCCCTGGGCCTGATCGCGCACCTCGACACCACCGAGGTCGCACCGGGCGCCGGCGTAGCGCCGCACATTGTGCACTACGAGGGCGGCGACCTGGTTTGCGGCATCGTCGACGGCAAGCCCGTATCCATGAGCACCGCCAAGCTCCCCGCCCTCAACAACCTTTTGGGCGAGGACCTGGTTTGCACCGACGGCACCACGCTGCTGGGCGCCGACGATAAGGCCGGTGTCGCCGAGATTATGGCGCTCGTCGCACGCATTGCACAGGACCCCAGCCTGCCTCACCCCACGCTTGGTATTTGTTTCTGCCCGGACGAGGAAATCGGCCACGGTGCCGAGCTGTTGGATATCGAGGACTTTGGCTGTAAGTATGCCTACACAGTCGACGGCGGTCCGGTTGGCGAGCTTGAGTGGGAGTGCTTCAACGCCGCCGAGGCTACCGTTAGCTTTGAGGGCCAGTCCATTCACCCCGGCGACGCCAAGGGCCGCATGGTTAACGCGGGCAATCTGTTCTGCGACTTCAATGCCCTGCTCCCCTACGTGCAGCGTCCGGAATACACCGAGGGCTACGAGGGCTTCTATCACCTTGAGGGCGTTTCTGCCACAGTCGACCATGCCACGGCGCGCTATATCGTCCGTGATCACGATGCCGCCAAGTTCCAGCAGAAGCTCGAGCTGATGGATGCTGCCGCCGCGCTGCTCAACCAGCGTCTGGGCGAGGAGCGCGTAACGGTCGAGATCAAGCACCAGTACCGTAACATGGCCGAGATTGTCCGCGACTACCCAGAGCTGATCGAAGTCGCTAAGGAATCCTTCCTTGCCTGCGATGTTGAGCCCCAGGTGCTGCCGATTCGCGGCGGCACCGACGGTGCACAGCTGTCGTTCCGCGGCCTGCCCTGTCCCAACCTTTCGACGGGCGGCTACTGCTACCACGGCGTCAACGAGTTTGTTCCGGTCAGCTCGCTCGTCAAGATGACCGACGTCTTGCAGGAGCTCGTCGCCCGCTTCGCATAAGGAACTCGAATAATCTAGGTAAGCAAAATCGCCCCGTCCTCAAAACCGAGAACGGGGCGATTTTTTGGTGCAAGGGGAGTAGTCGGCATCGCTGGTTGAATCAACGTCAACGAGCGACGTCCAGAGCGAACAAGTTGGCATGAAAAAGGCAGGACATTGACCTTCTGGTCATGCCCTGCCTTTTGAATGACAAATTGTCGCTCTGGGCGGCGCGCAGCGTCGAGCCGTTGCACGGGCTGGCAAGCCCGCGCAACCCTAGTAGTTGGCTTCGTAACCGTTGCCGTCGCCAGTGGGCTCCTCGTAATAATATGAGCTGTAATCCGAATCGTCCGAATAGCTCGAATCGTCCGAATAACTAGAATCGTCCGAGCTTTCCGACGAACCGGCCGTACCGTAGGCGTAATCGTCAGAAGTATGGTTGCTCAAATCACCGATTGTGGAGCTGGTTCCATCGGATAGGCCCATGGTGTTTGGTCCCTTAGGATCCTTGCCGGCATCGACGCGCGCCATCATCTCCTTAAGCTCGTCCTCGTAGACAAAGACATAGCTCTGGCCGTCGATCATGGTGGTTTCATCTGCGTAGGAAGGCAGATTCGCCGAATAGATGCCATCGACATCCATGCCGCGCATAGCATTGACCGTAGACACGATGTCCTGAACGCTCATATCGGTCACAAGCATATCGGACAGCGAATTAACCAGGTCGAAGACCTTCGTAGCATCAAAGTTGTTGAGAATCTGGTTGGCAAGGGCACCAAGCACCTGGCGTTGGTGACGCATGCGCGTATAGTCGCCGTCGGCATAGGTATAGCGGCAACGGGCATAGGTGAGCGCGGTAGCACCGTCCATGTGCTGCTGGCCTGCCGTAATCTTAATGTCCAGATGCTCGGGGTCATCGACATCGTCGGTGGCGTTGATGTCGATACCGCCCACAGAGTCAATCAATGATTGCATACCGTCAAAGCTAACCTCGGCATAGTGGGAAATCTGCACGCCGCACAGCTCATTGACCGCTTGAACCATGGCCTCGGCACCGCCATAGGTATGGCAGGCGTTGACCTTCATGGTTTCGCCGTTATAGACAACCTTGGTATCACGTGGAATGGATATAAGCGTAGCCTGCTTTTGCGTAGGGTCGATGCGCGCCAAGATAATTGAATCGGCGCGATACGTGTCCTCGCCCGGACGACCATCGGTACCCAAAAGAAGCACGTAGAACGGATCTTTGGCCTCATTGGTATCCACCAAGATATGGCGCAGATTGTCGGTAATGACATTGGAATCGCCAAGCTTGCCCATAATGCTGGCGAACCACAGCCCGGCGGCAGTCGTAGCGCTCAACAGCACGCCAAGCACGGCGATAAGCGCAACGCGACGGATTGTCTGGCCGCGGCGGCGCTGACGAGCGCGCTCGGAGTAGCGTGCAACATTATCGCGACTGTAGATCTTGGCCTGTGCGCCGGTTGAAGGTCTTCGAGTATCCGCTAAGGGCTTCTTATTATTAAACATAGGCAACCTGCATTAGTAGATGACGGGATCGGGAACAGTGGCGTGCTCGACGTTTGCACCAAGTGCCTGGAGTTTTTCGACAAACTGCTCATAGCCACGTTTGATGTGATGGATGGCCGAGACCTCGGTAACGCCGTCGGCGATAAGGCCAGCAACGACGAGCGCGGCGCCGCCGCGCAGATCAGGCGAGGTAACCTGTGCACCCGAGAATCCCTTGACGCCATGAATCATGGCGTGATGGCTTTCGATGCGGATATCCGCGCCCATACGGACCAGCTCCGACGCGAACATGAAGCGGTTCTCGAAGATATTCTCGGTAATCACAGAGCTGCCATCAGCAAGAGCGGAAAGCACCATGATCTGCGCCTGCATGTCCGTCGGGAAGCCCGGGAACGGAAGTGTCTGAATATCGACCGGCCTGATGCGCTCGACACGACTCACGTGAACGCCATTCTCGATTCGCTCACACTCGATACCCATGAGCTCCATCTTCTTGAGCACCATGCCCAAGTGAATGGGGCAAAAGCCCGTAACGTCGACACCGCGGTCATCGGCCATCAGGGCACCGGCAACGATAAAGGTGCCGGCCTCGATGCGGTCGCCCACCACGCGATGGGTAACGGGATGCAGTTCGTCCACACCTTCGATGGTCACGACGGGCGTGCCGGCGCCAACAATCTTGGCGCCCATCTCGTTGAGCATGTTGGCAAGGTCGACGATCTCGGGCTCGCGAGCCGCATTATCGATAACCGTAGTGCCTTGCGCGCGCACGGCCGCCATGATGAGGTTCTCGGTAGCGCCGACGCTGGCAAACTCAAGCGTAACCGTGGTACCGCGCAACCCCTGAGGAGCGTTGGCATTGATGTAACCGTGTGCAGTGTCGAATTCTACGCCTAGCGCCTCAAGACCCAAGATGTGCATGTCGATCTTACGGGCACCCAGATTGCAGCCACCCGGCATGGCAATCTTGGCACGATGGAAACGGCCCAGCAGGGGACCCATCACGGCCGTGGAGGCGCGCATCTTGGCGACAAGCTCGTAGGGAGCCTCCCAGGAATCAACCTGAGAAGTGTCGATCTCGAGCGTATGCTCATCGAGAACGTCAATCTTGGCACCCATACCCTTGAGCACCTTGCCCATAACATGGACATCCGAGATATCGGGCACGTTCTGCAGCGTCGTCTTCCCCGGTGCCAGAAGCGTTGCCGCCATGAGTTTGAGTGCAGAGTTCTTTGCACCCGAAACAGGCACGGAGCCTCCGATGGTGTGGCCACCTTCAACACGGATAATATCCAAGGTCTACCCTTTCAAAAAGCATGCCCGGGATGGCTGGGCCATCCCGGGCATGATGTGTTCGCAAATGGTCGAACGCCAAATCGTTTGACTATTGGGCAAGCATGAGCTTACACCATGCGATTTCATTATAGAGGTAGGCGCGACGTGCATCATCCTCCGACAAATTACCCAGCTTCTCTTCAAAACCTTGAATATCAGCTTTAAGCTTGTCGGCATCGACGGTCGCCAAATCGCAAGCGCGCTCGGCGAGGACAATCACGACATCGTCCGCAACCTGGGCATAGCCGCCGTCCACAGCAAACGTGTGGTCGACGGTGCCCATTTGCTTATCACAAACGCGAACGTAGCCGCGATCGATCGTGCAGATCTCGCTAGCGTGACGCGGAAGAATGCCGAACTCGCCGTCCGTGGAAGGCAGGGCGACAAATGCCGCCTCGCCTTCATAGGCGCAGCTCTCCGGACACACGATGCGGATTTGCATAGCCACTACTTCTCCTCCATCTTGGCGGCGCGCTCGCGCACGTCGTCAATCGTGGACGCATAACGGAACGCCTGCTCGGGCAGGTCGTCGCACTCGCCGTCGACAATGGCGGCAAACGAGCGGACCGTGTCCTCGACACGGATGTAGACACCGGGGTTGCCGGTGAACTGCTCGGCGACGTGGAAGGACTGAGACAGGAACTGCTGGAGCTTACGGGCACGGTTGACCGTAAGGCGCTGCTCCTCGGAAAGCTCGTCCATACCCAGAATGGCGATGATGTCCTGCAGGTCGGAGTACTCCTGGAGCAGCTCTTGGACTGCGACGGCCACACGATAGTGCTCCTCGCCGACAATCGAGGGATCCAGGGCGTCGGAAGAGGAAGCCAAGGGGTCGATTGCGGGATACAGACCGAGCTCGGCGATGGAACGCGAAAGAACGGTCGTGGCGTCGAGGTGCGTAAACGTCGTGGCGGGAGCCGGGTCGGTCAGGTCGTCTGCAGGGACGTAGACAGCCTGAACGGAGGTGATGGAACCCGTCTTGGTCGAGGTGATGCGCTCCTGGAGGTCGCCCATCTCGGTAGCCAGCGTGGGCTGGTAGCCAACAGCGGACGGCATACGGCCCAGAAGGGCGGAAACCTCGGAACCGGCCTGGGAGAAGCGGAAAATGTTATCGATGAACAGCAGGACGTCCTGGCCACGATCGCGGAAGTACTCAGCGGTGGTGAGGCCGGCCAGACCGATGCGCAGACGCGCTCCAGGCGGCTCGTTCATCTGACCGTAGACCAAGCAGGTCTTGTCGATAACGCCAGACTCGCTCATCTCGAGGAACAGATCGGTACCCTCACGGGTACGCTCGCCAACGCCGGTGAACACCGAGGTGCCGCCATGCTCCTGGGCGAGGTTGTTGATGAGCTCCTGAATCAGAACGGTCTTGCCGACGCCGGCGCCGCCAAACAGACCAGTTTTGCCGCCACGGATGTAGGGCTCGAGCAGGTCGACGGCCTTAATGCCGGTCTCGAAGATCTCGGTCTTGGTAGTGAGCTCGTCGAAATGAGGTGCCGGGTGATGGATGGGATAAAACTCATCGATCTGGGGCATGGGCTTGCCATCGACAGGCTGGCCCATAACATTCCAAATGCGGCCGAGGGTCTCGGGGCCGACGGGCATCTTCATGGGTGCGCCGGTGTCGACCGCGACGACGCCGCGCTGCAAGCCGTCGGTCGACGTCATGGCGACGGTACGAACGACACCGCCGGGAAGCTGAGACTCAACCTCCAGGATGGTGCTGATGTGACCCATCGGCGTATCGGCCTCGACCGTGAGCGCGTTGTAGATCGAGGGGACAGCGCCATCGAACTTAACGTCGACAACTGCGCCGATGATACGGACGATACGTCCCTCACCGGCCGTCTGACGTGCCGTGGCCTCCTCGACCGCCGCTTTAACGGTGGTATCTGCCATTAGTGTTCCTCCAATGCTGCGGCTCCGCCCACGATCTCGTTGATCTCCGTGGTAATGGAAGCCTGACGCACGCGGTTATACGTACGGGTAAGAGTCGAGATGATCGACGACGCGTTCTCCGTGGCGGAGTGCATGGCCTTACGGCGCGCACCCTGCTCGGCGGCGGCCGAATCGATCAGCGCCTGGTGAATGACGGTCAGGATGTAGCTGGGGACCAGCTCAGCCAACACATGCTGGGCGCTCGGCACGAACTTGAACGAGGACGAAACGCGCTCGGGGCCCTCGTCTGCGTTCTTACGCGGGCCATGTGCCATGGCGATCATCTCGGGGTCGAGCGGAAGCAAATGCTCGGTACGAAGAACCTGATCGACGCGGTTGCGAGCGTGATGGTATACGATCTCGACGCGGTCGAGCTGACCCTTGGAGTACTCGTCGCAGATATAGCTCGCGATCATGCGGGCATCCTCGAGGCTCGGGTCGGCCGAGGAACCCTCGAAGTGCATGACCGTGTTGGCACGGCTGCGGAAATACTCGCTCGCCTTGCGACCGCATGCGATGATCTCGCACTCGGCGCCATCATGTGCCCATTCGCGAGCGATTTTCTCGCAGGTGCGCTCAACGTTGACGTTGAAGCCGCCCGCCAGACCGCGATCGGACGTGATCGCGATGATCAGACCGCGCTTGAACTCCTCATGCGTCTTGAGCATGGGGTTGTCGCCGACAGTCTCTGTATCGCTCGCAACGGTGTGCATGACGTCGGTGAGCGCCTTCTTGTAGGGCTCAGCCTGCGTGGCTCGATCGAGCGCGCGACGGATCTTGGCCGTAGAGACCATCTCCATCGTGCGCGTGATCTGCTTGGTGCTCGTGACCGAGGAGATTCGCTTCTTAATGTCGCGAAGGTTAGCCATAGAGCTTAGTTCTCCTCTGCGCCCTCAGCTGCGCTCGCGGTGGAGGCATGCTTGGAGGCGTACTCGTTCTTGAAATCGGTGATGGCCTGAAGCAGCTGCTCTTTGGTCGCGCCGTCGATCTTGTTGGTACGGACCTTCTGCAGCAAGCCGCCAAAGCCAGCATTCATGTACTCGAGCAGCTCGGCGCGGAACGGCAGCACCTCGGAAAGGGGCAGGTCGTCGATAAAGCCCTCGTTGCCGGCGAACAGCGTAACGATCTGCTCGGCGACGTCGAACGGCTTAAAGCGCGGCTGCTTAAGAAGCTCGGTCATGTGCGCACCGTGGGTAAGCTGCTTTTGGGTGGCTGCATCCAGGTCGGAACCGAACTGGGTAAAACCGGCGAGCTCACGGTAGGCGGCAAGGTCCAGACGGAGGTTGCCGGCGACCTGCTTCATGGCCTTGGTCTGAGCGGAGCCACCGACGCGCGACACCGAGATGCCGACGTCGACTGCCGGGCGCTGGCCCTGGAAGAAGAGCTCGGACTGCAGGTAGATCTGACCATCGGTAATGGAAATGACGTTGGTCGGAATGTAGGCCGAAACGTCGCCGTCCTGGGTCTCGATGACCGGCAGGGCCGTCATGGATCCGTAGCCGTTCTTCTTGGACATCTTGACGGCACGCTCGAGCAGGCGAGAGTGCAGGTAGAAGATGTCGCCAGGATAGGCCTCGCGTCCGGGCGGACGATGCAGCGTCAGCGACATCTGACGATAGGCGACAGCCTGCTTGGATAGGTCATCGTAGATGACGAGCACATGGCCGCCGGGGTTGGTCTCGCTGGCGGGCTCGCCGTTCTCGCCGTTGTACATAAAGAACTCGCCGATAGCGGCACCGGCCATAGGGGCGATGTACTGCATAGGGGCCGAGTCGGCAGCGGTAGCCGAGACGATGATGGTGTAGTCGAGTGCGCCGTGCTGGGCGAGGGTCTCACGGATGTTGGCAACCGTAGAGGCCTTCTGGCCGATAGCGACGTAGATGCAGACCATGTCCTTACCGCGCTGGTTGAGGATGGCATCGATCGCGATGGCGGTCTTGCCGGTCTTACGGTCGCCGATGATGAGCTCACGCTGGCCACGGCCGATAGGAACCATGGAGTCGATAGCGAGCAGACCAGTCTGAACCGGCTCGCAGACCGGGGTGCGGTCGATAACGCCGGGGGCCTTGAACTCGATGGGGCGACGGTGCGTGGCGACGATATCGCCCAGGCCGTCGATGGGCTGACCCAGCGGGTTGACGACGCGACCGAGCATGGCGCGGCTCACGGGAATATCCATGACGCGACCGGTGGTACGGCACTCGTCGCCTTCCTTGATGACGTTGACGGCGCCGAACAGAACAGCACCGACCTCATCGCGGTCGAGGTTCTGGGCAAGGCCGTAGACGGTCTCGCCGGTCTCGGAGCTCTTGAACTCCAAGAGCTCGCCGGCCATGGCGTTGCGCAGTCCCGAGACGCGCGCGATGCCGTCGCCAACCTCGTCAACATGGGAAACCTCTTGCGTGTCGACGGTAGCCGCCAGGCCATCGAGCTTCGCCTGCAGGGCGCGGGCGATGCTTTCGGCATTGAGGGTATCGGACATAACTAGGCTTCACCTCCGTTATTCAAAATCGTGGAACCGAGGGCCTCACGCGCTGCGCGCAGCTGGGTCTTGACGGTAACGTCGCGACGCTGGCCGCGGGCCTCGAGAATCAGACCGCCGATGATGGACGGATCGACCTTCTCGATCAGGAACACCTTGCGTTTTAGATCGGCCTCGCATTTCTCGGTAATCGTGCGGCGCAGCTCGTCATCGAGCGGGACAGCCGTGGTGACGGTGACGCCTACGACGTCCTCGTCGGTCGCGGTTACCATCCGATAAGCCGATGCAATCTGCGGCAGAAGATCGAGCTGGCCGCGCTCGAACACGGTACCGAGGACAGCAAGCACCTCGGGGCTGGCGTTCGCGATGACCTCAAGCTCGTGAAGATCGCGGAACACACGGCCCTCGGCCTTAGCGGCCTCCAGGAGGGTGCGTGCATAGGTCTCGAGAACCCTGTTCTCCATGCGGCTGTTAGGCATTCAGGCTACCTGCTTCCTTTATGTAGCGCTCGATCAGACGACGCTGCTCGTCGTCGTTCTCGAGGGCCTCGCCGACAATCTTGGTCGCAACGGAGACGGAAAGATCGGCGATGGAGCCGGCAGCGGCGGCATAGATGGAGTTGCGCTCGTCCTCGGCGTTGGCGTGGGCCTTGGCAATGATGTCCTCGGCCTCCTCGTGAGCCTTGGCGATAATGCGGGCGCGCTCGGACTCGGCGTCCTGACGGGCGGCGGTCACGATGTCGGCAGCCTGACGACGGGCGTCGGTGAGGAGGGCGTCGGACTCCTTGCGGGCCTCGATGGCCTTGCGCTTGGTGGTCTCAGCCTCATCGAGGCTGTCCTTGATGCGCTTGCCGCGCTCTTCCATCGTCTGCAGAATCTGCGGCCAGGCGAACTTGGCCAAAACGATGAAGATGATGAGGAAGGCAATGAGTGCAGGGACGAATTCCGCCATCTTGGGGACGAGGATCTCGGCCTTGTTCTCAGACTCCTCGGCGAATGCCGACACCGGCATGGCGAGCATGGCGCCCGTCAGCGCAGCAGCGACTTTCGCGTGGTTGAAATGCTTCATGGCGACTACCTTCGTGCTCAATTACGAAATCAGCGTAACGACGAAGCCGATCAGGCCCAGAGCCTCGGTGAATGCAGATGCAAGAATGAAGACGGTGAAGGCACGGCCCTGGACCTCAGGCTGACGAGCCATAGCGCCCGTAGCACCGAATGCTGCAAGACCAATTGCGAGACCGGCACCGATAACGCCGAGACCATATCCGATAACTCCCACGATTCCTCCTTTGTCGTGCGCGTGTGCGCAGGATAAATACCTATGTTGTAGAGGCGCACGCGGGTGCCGCGCCTCCGAACACCAAATAAATGCGACCGCTAGTGGGCGTCAGCCTCTGCGATCTGAATGTACACGGCCTCGAGGACCGTAAAAACGTATGCCTGAACAAAGGCAACGATCAGCTCGACGGCGTAGATTACCAAAAGAATCAAAACCCACGCCACGCTGGGCAGGGCGCCCACGGCGTTCATGGCCGTAAAGTGCTCCAGCATCGGCTGGGCAAAGAGCGTGGCCATGATGGCGAACGAGCCCATGACGATGTGGCCGGCGAACATGTTGCAGAACAGACGGACGGCGAGCGTGACCAGGCGCAGGCACAGCGAGAAGAGCTCGATGACCCACACGAAGACGTTCATGGGGAAGGCGACGCCCGCAGGGGCGAGGCTCTTGAAGTACCCAAAGAAGCCGTGCTTCTTGATACCGAAATAGATGAAGTACACAAACGATACGAGTGCGAGGGCGGCGGTACAGCCGATGGCACCGGTGCCGGGCTTCATGCCGGGGATGAGGCCGATAAAGTTGTTGATCAGGATAAAGAAGAACAGCGAGGCCAAAAACGGGAAGTGCTTCTTCCAGTTGTCGCCAACGACACCCTTGGCGATATCGTCCTGCACGTACTCGATGACCCACTCGACGCCGTTAACGAAGAAGCCCTCGGGGACAACCTTCTGCTTCTTAGTAAACGCGAAAAAGACCACGAACATGACGACAGCGGCGATAAGCAGCCAGAACGAGTACTGCGTCAGGCCCGCGTTAAGGTCACCCACGACCGGAGCCGAGGAGAACTCAGCGACGAGCTCGGCGATCGCGCTGGGTAACTTGGCAAATGCGTCCAAGATTCCACCTTCCCTGTTTGCCCGCACCAAGGTGGGGCAACGCCTTTAATCCTTCATAATCACCATGCAGGCGATCACGATCCAACAAATCAAAAACCCGGCGAGCTCGCCGCACAAAAAGGCGATGAGCGCCACGGGGGCTACCAGGTGCACAATTACGACGCCCATAAAGAGCACCGCAAACGACACCATGATACCCAACATGCCTACCGTCATGTTGGCATCGCGTCGATGCGCCAGCACCGAAGCAAGCGCAAGGTACAACGGCAAAAATGCAACAAGACCGACGACGAATCCCGTTGCGATGAACGGCACGTGGCCTGCCAGCTCAACCGGCATGTGCGTTCCCTTCTCGCGACATATAGCCCACATGGAGCCATACCCCGCTCACATCGTCCTAGTATTTTAGGGCGCATGATTGCAAAATCAATGCACTGTTACCCAACCTTAATCGCGTCTTTAGCCCCTTGGGGTGTCAAACGGACAAAAGGCCGAGCACTGAGGACGAATGGGTCGCGATGGCCGACGAGCGTACTTGACAAACGCCGCCGCACCCGCGTAAGCGCAGCGCGACAGCGTTGTTGACTATTGTACGAACCGAACACGCGATGACAAGTGGGAAAACGTAAGTTAATACACAACTGTACATTTTCTTAAGACACTCTTTATACCGTACCTACGGTATAGCGCGTTTTGGGCCCTCGGTGGCTGCGACGACACTCATAAATATGCGTGCAGGCGTCACTCGTACACCCGCACGCACCAATCATGCACGAATGAGCACGTGCAGCTGCCCATGCCTGGCGACTAGAGCGTGCCGTAGATGCGGTCGCCGGCGTCGCCGAGGCCGGGAACGATGTAGGCAGCCTCGTTGAGATGGTCGTCGATGGCACAGGTATAGATATGCACATCTGGGTCCTTCTCGGTCAGCGACTTGAGGCCCTCGGGGGCCGCGACGATGCACAGCATGCGGATGTCCTTGACACCGCGCTCGCGCAGGTAGCTGATGGCCATCTCGGCCGAACCGCCCGTGGCGAGCATGGGGTCGACAACCAGGCAGATGCGCTGGTCGATATCCTTGGGCATCTTGCAGTAATACTCATGCGGTTCGTGGGTAACCTCGTCGCGCTCCATACCGATGTGTCCCACGCGAGCGGAGGGCACCAGGTCGAGGATGCCGTCGACCATGCCAAGGCCCGCACGCAGGATGGGCACGATGGCGAGTTTCTTGCCGGCGAGCTGTTTGAACGTGGCGGTAGTGATGGGAGTCTCGACCTCGACGTCTTCCATAGGCAGGTCGCGCATGGCCTCGTAGCCGTCAAAAAGCGCGAGTTCGCGCACGAGCTGGCGGAACTGATTGGTGCCGGTGTTTTTGTCGCGCAGGATCGACAGCTTGTGCTGAACGAGCGGATGATCGACAAGCGTCACACGGGACGCATCGTAGGTGACGGTCATGGGTCTTGCCCCTTTCGTTGCGGCCGTAAAACGACCTTGCTGGCATGGCGCGCAGCGATGTTGCCGCCGCGCGCCATACACAAGTTTAGCGGTTTGCTGTATCGAGTGGCCCGTCGCAGCCCTACTGTGCGGTACTGAGCGAGCGCTTGACCGCATCGCGCCAGCCCGCAAGGTTTTGCTCGCGGCGCTCGGCGGACATGTGGGGAAGGAAGGTCCTAACGATCTGGGCATTTTGCTCCAGCTCTTCCAGGTCTTCCCAATAGCCGACGGCAAGGCCCGCCAAGTACGCGGCACCGATTGCCGTGGTCTCCACCGTCTCGCATTGCAGCACGGGGATATCCAGCAGGTCGGCCTGGAATTGCATGATGAACTCGTTGCGCGACGCGCCGCCATCGACAGACAGGCGTTCGATCGAAAGCCCCACGTCCTGCTCCATGGCGCGCAGCACGTCGTAGCTCTGATATGCCATGGATTCGCAGGCGGCACGTACGATGGTCGCACGGCTCGAGGCGCCGGTCAGACCGCACACGATACCGCGGGCACGCGGGTCCCACCAGGGAGCGCCCAAACCCGCAAAGGCGGGAACGAAGTAGCAGCCCTCGTTGTCGTTAATCGAAGCGGCGAGTTGTGCCGACTCGCTCACGCTCGAGATGATGCCCATGTTGTTGCGAAGCCAGTTCATGGTGGAGCCGGCGGCAAAGATGGAACCCTCGAGTGCATAGCTGATCTTCCCGTTCGCAGCGATACCGATGGTGGAGACCAGACCGTTCTTGGATTCGATGACCTCGTCGCCGGTGTTCATGAGCATAAAGCAACCAGTACCATAGGTGTTTTTGGTCTGGCCGGGGCGGAAACAGCAGTGGCCGAACAGCGACGCCTGCTGGTCGCCCGCCACACCCATGATGGGTGGCATGTTGGTCATGATGTCGCTCGCGACGCGGCCGTAGTCGCCCGAGCTCCAGCGAACCTCGGGCATCATGGAACGCGGAACGTCAAAGAGCGCCAGCAGGTCGTCGTCCCAATCGAGCGTATGGATATTAAAGAGTGCCGTGCGGCTGGCATTGGTGTAGTCGGTGGCAAAAACCTGACCGCCGGTGAGGTTGTAGATGAGCCAGGTGTCGATGGTGCCAAACATGAGGTCGCCCGCCGCCGCGCTCTCGCGTGCGCCGTCGACGTTGTCGAGAATCCACTGCACCTTGGAGGCCGAGAAATACGGGTCGAGCGTAAGCCCCGTGCGGGAGCGCACCAGCTCTTCTGCGCCCTGCTCAACCAAATTATCGATCAGAGACGCGGTGCGACGGCACTGCCATACGATGGCGTTATAGATGGGCTGGCCGCTCACGCGGTCCCATACCACCGTGGTCTCACGCTGATTGGAGATACCGATGGCGGCGATGCGATCGGAATGAATCCCGCTCTTAAACTGAACCTCCATCATGACCGCAATCTGGCTGGCAAGGACCGCCATGGGGTCTTGCTCCACCCAGCCGGGACGCGGGAAGCTGGTTTTGACGCTGCGGCGCGCTTGGGCGACGATGCAGCCGTACTCGTCGACGATGGTCGCAAGTACCGAGGTGGTGCCGCAGTCGAGCGCCATGATGTAGGAACCGCCAAAGTCAAACGAGGCATCTTCCATGCCCAGGCTGCCCAGATTCAACGACATCGCTTACACCTTTCTGTTGCATCGGGTCGGACAGGACCCGCTCAATCTCTGATGCGGGAAGTGCGCCTTGGCGCAGGATCTGAAGCCCGCCGTGCTGGAACGACACGATGGTCGAAGCGTCGCGGCACGGCGTCTCGCCCGCGTCGACGGCCACGTCAACCCCTTCTAGAATGCGGTCTTCAACGTCGGCAAAGCTTGCCGGCGCGGGCGCGCCGTGTGTATTGGCGCTCGTACAGGCAAGTGGGCTGCCACAGGTGCGAATGAGCGCCTGTACCACGGGCGAGGCCGACGCGCGAAGAGCCACCGTGTCGTCGGCGGCACGCATAAAGGTCGGCACGCAGGGAGCCGCCTTGACCACAATAGTCAGGGCGCCCGGCCAGCATCGTCGGGCAAGTATGCGTGCCTCTTCTGGGATATCCACGCCGTAGCGATCGAGGGCCTCAGCATCATCGACCAGCCAGGCGACCGTTTGGGTGAGCTCGCGCTGCTTGAGGGTAAAGATGCGACGGTAGCCGGTACCGAGCGCGGGCACCGCGGCGCCGTTGACGGCAGCCTGCGGATCGCGCGGCCACGGCAGAGATTCGCTTGTATCTTGGGGCACGGCGTCCGAGAAGGCGTTGACTGCCACAGCGACGCCATAGACGGTCTCGGTTGGGATCAGGGCCAGGCCGCCACGGCCGAGCACCCCGGCCGTACGCTCGACGGCGAGCCGATGCGGCTCGCGCGCTCCCTCGAATACCCGATAGACCGTCTGCATGTGTATGCCAGCCCCTTACACTCTGGTGAAAGTTTGTTTACTGAGGGGCATTCTCGCACGAAACGTTTAACCTATTTGTCCACAGCGCATGTTGGTTTGGTGAGCGGCTATAGCAGTCGGTGAAAGTGAGGGGTAATTGAGCCGTGACAAGCCTCTTTACATTTCCGGCGCAGCGCTCCCGCCGCCGCGCCGCCAATACGCTTCGTACTTTACTGACGTTGTTTGGGCTCGGTGACGATAGCTCGAACGATGCGGGGGCGATCGGTGAGGTCACGGACGATGCGTACGTCCGAAAGACCCGCCTGGCGGCAGAGCTCGGCCGCGGCGTCGAGGGCGCCCTCATAGAGCTCGCAGGCAAACAGGCCGCCGGCGCGCAGCATATAGGGCGCCGCATTGAGCAGGCGGCGGAAGATATCAAGGCCATCGGCGCCGCCCTCGAGCGCCAAATCGGGCTCAAAGTCCTTGACCTCGTGCGGCAGCGAGCGCATGACGTCAGTCGGGATATAAGGCGGGTTGGAAACGAGCACGTCGAAGGTGCCCCACTCCTCGCGGGGGATAGAGCTCACCAGGTTCGTGAGGCTGAAGGCGACCTCATCGGACGTCAGCCCGAGTGCATCGCGGTTTTTGGTGGCCAGGTCGATGGCGCGCGGCTCGATATCGGTAGCGGTGCAGGCGACATGGCCGCGACGCTCCCAAGCAAGGGAGAGCGAGATGCAGCCCGTGCCGCAGCCGACCTCGAGAACGCGGGCAATGCGGGGGTCGGCAGGCACAGACGCGGCGGCATCCTGCACTAGGGCCGTCTCTTGGTCGACGCCTTCGATGGCAATGCCGTATTCGTCGAGCTCGGGCTCAGCGACTTCCGCGGTCTCGGCCTCAGCTGCCTGCGCGGCGGCTTCCTCGGCCTCACGATCGGCCAGCTCCTCGGCATAAGCTCGGCTGCCCAGCACGTCTCCGCCCAACGCCGCCTCATCGGCAGCCGTGAGGTTGGCGGCACGGCGCTCGGCAGTCGCGCGTTCGTCAGCCAATGCGACTTCGGCTTTACGCGCCTGCTCGACCTCGTCGTTCCATGGCAACTCTACGCGCTGGCGGGTGGCAGCCTCGGGGCTCAGAACCTCGGCATCCAGATAATTGAGGACTTCCTCGACGAGCATCTCGGTCTCGGGACGTGGAATGAGCACGCCGGGGGCGCACGCGACGTCGATCATGCGGAACTGCGTGCTGCCGGTGATGTACTGCAGCGGCTCGCCCTTGGCGCGACGGACAACCGCCGCGTGCATGGTCTCGAGCTGCGCTGCATCGAGCGTGTCGTCCATACGCATATATAAGTCGATGCGCGCTAGGCCCGTGGCTGCGCACAACAGCCACTCGGCAGAAAGACGGGGGTGCTCTTCGCCGCGCTCGGCTAGGTACTCCTTGGTCCACTCGAGACAACGCCTGATGGTCCAGATCTCGTTTGCCATGGGTCCTCCCCTCTTAAGCGCCGGGCGGCGCGCGAATGTCGGAGCAGATTGTACGCGAGGGCGGCACGCGGCGAGAGACGATTGGAAGCGATTATCGAGAATCAGCCCAGAATTTTGCACCGGGCTCGCTCAAAGTGTTCATTCGCCGACGTCTAGATTTGCATTCGTCAAGCTTTTGGCAAGGTTGCCCCAAAACTAACCAATATCTAACCAAGAACTTGCCAAATCACTTGACGTGCGACACACCAAAAAGGGCCCCGCGACTTCTTGGACGATTTTTCGAGCAATATTTTCAATAGCAGATGAAGGTTGTTAATTACTTTAAGCAGGTAGACAGTTTAACGGCCATCAAAGCCGATCGAACAACATCTCAAAGCAATGTGCCCAACCTAGTCATTTAAGAACGTCCCCAATGACTACCGCATCCGGAGCAAGGCAACGCCGCGGGCAGAGGACGAACAGCGAGCGCCGCCCAGGGCGAACAAGTTGACTAGTCATTTAAGAACGTCCCCAATGGCTACCTCTAAGGCGCCGCAGGTTGAGCATAAGTCAGCGAAAACGCCCCTAAGCGAGCAAGGTGACGTGAAAGAGGAGGGAAGCGTACTTCGGTACGCGACCGACGATTGAACGTCAGATTGCCGCTTAGGGGCGTTTGCAGCGTCGAGCCGTTACGGCGTTTGGTAAAACGCCGTAACTTAAACTGCTTGTGCCAGCTTCTCGGCACGCTCGGCGGCGGCAAGCGCCTCGATGACGGCACCGAGTTGGTCGCCCAGAAGGACGCCGTTGTAGGTGGAGTTGAAACCGATACGGTGGTCGGTCACGCGGTCCTGGGGCTGGTTGTAAGTACGGATCTTCTCGGAACGGTTACCGTGGCCAATCTGGCTCTGGCGCTCGGCGCCGAGCTCGGCCTGCTGCTTCTCGAGTTCCATCTCGTACAGACGGGCACGCAGCATCTGCATGCAGACCTCGCGGTTTTGAATCTGGGAACGCTGCTCCTGCGACTGCACCACGGTATTGGTGGGCAGGTGGGTAATGCGCACGGCGGAGTAGGTGGTGTTAACGCACTGACCGCCAGGACCGGAGGCACAGTAGGTATCGATGCGCAGGTCGGACTGGTTGATTTGAACGTCGATCTCCTCGGCCTCGGGAAGCACGGCGACAGTTGCCGTGGAGGTCTGGATGCGGCCCTGGGACTCGGTCTTGGGAACGCGCTGGACACGGTGCACGCCGGATTCGAACTTCATGACGGAGTAGACACGGTCGCCCTCGACCTTGAACTCGATGGATTTAAAACCGCCGGCCTCGCTGGGGCTGGAGTCGAGCACGGTGGTCTTCCAGCCACGCGACTCGCAGAAGCGTTGGTACATCTTGTACAGGTCACCGGCGAAAATGGCCGCCTCGTCGCCACCTGCGGCGGAGCGGATCTCGACGATGGTGTTCTTGTCGTCATTGGGGTCACTCGGGATGAGCATGTACTTGATGTCTTCCTCGAGCTGGGGAAGTTTGTCCTCGTTCTCGGAGATGTCCATCTGGAGCATCTCCTTCTCGTCGGCATCGGTAGTGTCACGGAGCATTTCTTTGGCAGCCTCGATGTCGTCGAGCGCGCCGATGTACTCGCGCGCAGCGGCAATGAGGTCGGACTGGTGCGCGTACTCCTTGTTGAGACGCGTGAACTCCTTGATGTCGGAGGCGACGGCCGGGTCGGAAAGCTTCTTCTCGAGTTCCTCGTAGGCCTTGATGATCTTTTCGAGCTTGTCGCGCATGGCGGAACTCCTTTATATGCGTGAAGGTGAAAATCGGCGGAATTGATGGGGCGCATGGCGCCATTGCAGGGGTAAGCCCAGCTAGAACATGTCGATCTTCAGATACATGCGCATCCCTTCGCGTATAGGGTACATAGTTGCGGTCTAACCCATATATGATAGCGTGCGCAGGCAAACCTGCATATAACCCGCACGGAATGAGTGGACGTAGTCGTTGGGGACGTTCCTTAACGACGAGTCGTTTAAGAACGTCCCCAAAGACTACAACGGCTAACAAAGGGACTGTCGCTTTATCACATTCTAGAGCGTTTGAAGCAGAGCGATGAAAAAGTGGACACCTTGGAGGTAGGCACGGCGGGTAATGCGCTCGTTGGTGCCGTGGACACCGCGATCGCACTCGTCATCGTCGACCACAAACGCCGAAAAGCGAATGCATTCAGGGCAAATACGCTGATAGTTAGCCGCATCGGTGGCACCGATCACAGTTGAGGGCACAATGCCGACAGCAGCCCCGCCCGCCGCATTCGGTACGTTTTCCTCCGCCCCCTTTGGATCACGAAAGTAGCGGGCGGCAATAGTGCGAACGGCCTCGAGCCCCGGTCCGCCAACACGTGGGGACGGTGAAGGCTCGGAGCTGCCGGGGCCAAGTTCGACCTCCACGCGCCCGGTGAGGCCCGCCGCGGCAACGGCCTCGCGGCAACGGTCAACAACATCAGCCACGCCCGTGCCCTCGAGCATGCGGAAGTTAATATTGGCCCACATATCCTGCGGCATCACGTTGGCGCCAGTGCTGCCGCCCTCAATCTGCGTGGGCGCACAGGTAGTGGTCACGAGCGGATAGAGCTTGTTGCTGGCGAGGCAGTCGCGAACAATGACGCCTCCGTTGGCGGCAATCTCATCCGCCGTGTAGAGCCCCAACTCGACAAGCTGCGCGGCAAGCAGATCGGTCACGCGCGTCGGCCACTCGATATCGCAGATTGCGGCGATAGCGCGGCTCAATACCTCGAGCGATGTGCCGCCGTAGGGGTTGGACGAATGTCCGCCTTCGCTCTTCGTCTTGAGCACGATATCGGCATAGCCCTTCTCGGCAAGGTCGGCATGCATAAGCCAGCCCTCGCCCGCGCCGTACTCGGCAGCCGAAACAATACGGTAGTCACCCTCGTCGATCAGGTATTCAAGTTCAACGCCGCGCTCCTCGAGCACGCGGCCGATGGCCCCCGCTCCATACTGCGTGGTCTCCTCGTCCTGGCCAAAGGCGAGCAGCAGCGTCCGTTCGTGCTCCCAGCCGTGCACCAACGCATACTCAACCGCCTCGAGAATACCTGCGACCTGGTCTTTCATGTCGATAGCGCCGCGACCCCAAATGTAGGTGTCGTCCACGTGACCGCTAAAGGGGGCATGCGTCCAGTCGGCCTCGGTGCCGGGCACCACGGGAACCACGTCCATGTGGCCCATGAGCATAACGGGCTTGAGGGCAGGGTCGGAACCGCCAAGTGTCACCAGCAGCGAGTGGTCGATGAGTTCGACCTCGCCCGCCGCGAACACATGTGGCCACGCCTGCTGCATATAGGCGCGCAGGTCATCGAACGGCTGCCAGTTCACCGCCTCGGCATCCATACTCGAAACGGTCGGAAACGACAGCACGCGCCCCAGGCGCTCGCACGCGCCAACTTCGTCCAAATCGGCAAAATCATCCTCATGCGCAAAGAAGCGCCAAACCTCGGCCATGGCATCCTTTCGATTGTGATGACGAGGGCCGCCCCACCGGAACGGCCCTGCCATGCAAACATTTGCGGTTGGTTATTTGTCCTCGAGATAGCGCGAGAGGAACTCGCGGGTACGCTGGTGCTTGGGGTTGCCAAAGAGCTCCGCCGGCGCAGCGTCCTCGAGGACCACGCCCTTGTCCATAAAGACCACGCGATCGGACACGGTGCGGGCAAAGGCCATCTCGTGCGTGACGACGACCATGGTCATGCCGTCGGCAGCGAGCTTGCGCATGACCTCGAGCACCTCTCCCACGATCTCGGGGTCGAGTGCGGAGGTCGGCTCGTCGAACAGCATGATCTGCGGATTCATGCATAGGGCACGAGCGATGGCCACGCGCTGCTTTTGACCACCGGACAGGCGACCCACGGCGGCGTGCGCGAACTTTTCGAGTCCCACGCTCGTCAGATGCTCCAGCGCGACCTTTTCGGCCTCGGCCTTGGTCATCTTTTTGAGCGTGGCGGGCGCAAGCGTGCAGTTATCGAGCACGTCCATGTTGTTAAACAGGTTGAAGCCCTGGAACACCATGCCGATGTCCTCACGCAGCTTGTTAATGTTGCAGCGCTCGGCCGTGAGGTCCTGGCCATGGAACCAGATATGGCCCGCGTCCGGGGTCTCGAGCAGGTTGAGGCAGCGCAGAAAGGTCGATTTGCCCGAACCCGAAGCGCCGATAATGGTAACGACCTCGCCGGGGTTAACGGACAGGTCGATGCCCTTGAGCACCTCGAGCGAGCCGAAGCTCTTGTGCAGGCCCTCGACGCGGATGAGCGGCTCATTGATCTGTGCGGCGGCCGCAGCGCCGGTAGTGGCGGTATCTGCCATGATGATTCTCCTCGTCTTGAGCCTAGTTGGAGCTGGGCAGCGTGGCCGGGGCCTCGGCGCCGAGCTTTTTGCCAAAGGCCTCGAGCAGGCGGCTCGCCACGAGCGTCAGGATTAGGTAGACCACGAGTGCCACGCAGTAGACCTCCATCTGGCGGTAGTACACGCCGGCGACGGTGGTAGTGGCGTACATGAGGTCGAACACGCCGATGACCGAGAGCACCGACGAGTCCTTGATGTTGATGATGAGCTCGTTGGTGAGCGCCGGAATCGCGTTTTTAATGCCCTGGGGAAACACGACTTTGCGCATAGCCTGCCACTGCGACAGACCCAGCGAGCGCGCTGCCTCGGCCTGACCGGGGTCGATGGACTCGATGCCGCCGCGCAGGACCTCCATCATGTAGGCGGTGGAGTTGAGCGAGATGGTGACGAGGCCGGCGGTGAAGGTACTCCAAATCTGGTTGGCCTGGGCGGTCTCGAAGCCCATGCCGCGCAAAACGGTGAAGCCCGCGTAATAGATGAGCAGGCCCTGGACCATCATGGGCGTACCGCGCACGATGGTGGAGTAGACGGTCGTAAAGCCGCGGCCGATGCTCTTAAAGAAGCGCACCAGGTCGTTGTCCACGCGATCGAAGGTCTGAATGCGCAAAAACACAAAGAGCAGTGCCAGGAAAAAGGCGATAACGGTACCGAAGGTCGCAAGTGCGATGGTAATCTCGATGCCGCGGATAAAGAAGTCGCCGCTCTTGTAGGTCATGTAGACCAGGCTCGACAAAAAGTCGCTGGGGTTGGAATCCGAGACAATGCTCACCTGCACCAAGTCGATAAACGACATGACGCAGCGATCCACGAAAAAGACCGCCGCGATGGCGACCACGACATAGCTGCCCAAGCGTGCTGCACGACGGAAACGCTCGGATGCGAACGGCGACTTTTCGCGATAGTCGCTCCAGTGCATAAGCTTGGTGACGAATGCCGCCGTCGACACGACGAGCCACGCCCACAGGATCGCCCAAAGGCAATCTTGGAACACGCCCGTGGGGGCCAGGAAGCTCAGCGGCGTGGGGTTGCGCTGGCTAAACGCCAGTCCGAGCGCCGCGATGACGCTCGTGCCCAGGTACACATAACGATGGTCGGCTTTGATAAAGGAGACCAGACGATTGATGGCTTTCATGCTGCCTCCCTATGCCGGCTGACGGTCGAGGCACGCGTCCCACATCTGGTCGCGCTCCTCCTGGCTGACGCCCTTGAGCGTCTTGTCGATGAGCTTAAGCAGCTTGTCCGAGCCCTTGCGGCAGCCGACGTTTGCCGCGACCTCCTGCTTAAAGCCCTCGCCCTCGGCAAAATGAATGGGGACGATACCGGGATTTTGGGCCATGTAGCCCTTTTCGTTTTCGGTGTTGTACGTCACGGCGTCGCAGGTGCCCTGCAGCAGGTTCGAGAACACCGTGGGGACGGAGTCGACCGGGTTTTTGTGAACGACGCCCGGGATCTCGTCGATGACGGTATCGAGCATGGTGTCCTTTTGGCCGAGCACCGTGGCGCCGCTGAAGTCACTGAGCTTGGTGGCGTTTTGGTAGGGGGAACCCTCTTTTACGAACAGGCCGAAGTAGCCAATAAAGTACGGGTCGGAGAAGCCGACCGACTCCTCACGCTCGGGCGTGGCGCTCATACCGGCGATGATGAGGTCGATCTGGCCGTTGTTGAGCGAATCGATAAGGCCCGAGAAGCTCTGCTTGACGGCAACGGGCTCGCCACCGAGGGCCTTGCAGACGATCTTGGCGATCTGCACGTCGTAGCCATCGGCATAGGCGCCCTGTACGTTGTCGATGGGGATGGTGTACTCACTGGCTTCGGAAACCTGCCAGTTGTACGGGGCGTAGGCCGCCTCCATGCCGATGCGGATCTTATCCTTGCCGATCACGGAATCGGACAGGTCGTCGCGACCGCCGCCCGTCGTGGGCTGAACCACCTTGAGCGTGGACGGGCGCTGACAGCCGGCGAGCGCGCCGGCGACGACGGAAGCGCTCGCGGCAAGAGCGCTACCCAAGAAGATGCGACGGCTGCACACCGGCTGTGGATGCACGTCGCGCTGATGGGGAGAATGCATAATCTGCCTTCCCTGTTGAATCGTATGCTAATGACTTAACAGGATACCGCTCAGCGTTACCTCCAGCAGATGCATATATACAAATTAACAAACTGAAAACGATTGGTAGCCGTTGGGGACGTTCTTAAACGACCAGTCAAACAAGTAGTCATCGGGGACAGTCGTTGGGGACGTCGATGATTCGGCAATGCCAGCGAGCGCCACCCAGAGCGAACAAGTTGGCATGAAAAAGGCAAGGCATAGACCTTCTGGTCATGCCTTGCCTTTTGAATGACAAATTGTCGCTCTGGGTGGCGCGCAGCGTCGACCGGTCCGCCGTTCGTTAGAACGGCGGAACCTCTAGAGCAGCGTAACCTCGAAGGCGCGCTTGTCGGTGGCGCCGGGAGCCAAGGTGATGGTGTTGACCTTGTGTTCGAAGACGTCGTCCTCGGTGTCCATGGTGGTATGTCCGGTCCAAGGCTCGAGCGCCACGAACGGGGCGTCGTTGGCGGCAGACCACACGCCAATGTACTTAAAGCCCTCAAAGTCAATCTTGACGCCGTGGCCCGACTTGCGACCGCGCAGCGTGAGCGTGGAGCCCGGGGTATCGGTGAACATGATAGCGTCGTTGTCGAAGCTGCGGTGTGTGATGGGCAGCACGTCCGAGTTATCGGGAGCCTTGTAGCTTCCCTCGAACGTCATAAGGCCATCGGGCGTGATGATGGGGGCCTCGTTAGTCCAAGCCTCGGTAAACGCCAGCTCGTAATCCTCGAACGCCTCGTCCTCGGCACCGGGAACGGGCACGTTAAATGCGGGGTGGCCGCCCACCGAAAACGGCAGGTCCACGTCGCCGGTGTTGGTGACGGCAAAGGTCTGCGTAAGAGTGGCGTCGCCAGTCAGGGCATAGGTCATGTTGAGCTTAAAGTGGAACGGGAAGGCCTTGAGCGACTCGGGCGTATCGGTGATCTCGTAGGTGACGGACGAACCGTCCTCCGACACCTCGACCAGCTTGTGCTCCACAATACGCGCGATGCCGTGGCGCGCCATCTCGCATCTGCCGGCCGCAGACGTCGCCGTGTTGTTGCGCAGCGAGCCCACAATGGGGAACAGGATGGGCGCATGCTTGCCCCAAAAGGCGGGGTCGCCCTGCCACAGATACTCGTTGCCGTTGAGGGCAAGGCTCGTGAGCTGGGCGCCCATGGAATCGATGGCCGCGGTGAGGCCGCCGCGCCTGATGGTAGTGACGGTAGACATGCTACTTCCTCCAAAAGTAAACAATAGTGTCGAGGACTATTGTCCCACTCTTGGCGGCGGGACGGGACGGCAGGCGATTATTGAGTAGCCATAGCGGAAATGGGCGGCGAGCGCCTACTGGGTATCCACGTAAAGGTCAAACCCGCCCTGCGAGGTGGTGTCGACCGTATCGGGCGCCCGCGAGTTAAAGCTCGCGGGAACCATTCTTTTCGAGGCACGAAAACGCGTGCCGTCGGTGGCGACAGGTGGCTCATCGACCGTAAGTTCGTAGTCGCCGGGCTTGAGCTCGATACCGTCACCTTCGGAATTGACGTATTGGTGCTCGTCGATCGCTTGTCCCTTGAGCGTGCGGCCTACGATATGGATGAGCATCTGGCTGTCGCCGCGCGCGGTATCCCACGTCGCGCCGTCCTTGACCTCGACCGACACATGCACCGAGCGCGTACGGCTGAGCGATTGTTCGACGGAGATCTCGACCTTGGCGGCGTCTTGGCGCTGCTGCTCAACATGGCTCCAAACGCTGCCGATTGCCGAGCAGGCGATAACGCCGGCCATGAAGGCGATGAGGATGGGGCCGAGCGGAGAGCGCCGGCCCGCGCCTTCCTCGCGAGCCAGATCGGGGCGATGCGTGGGCGCAGGCGCCTGAGCGCCTTGCGCGGGCACGTCGAGAATGCTAAAGGATGCCGTGCTGTCGGGGTCGATAGTGTGACGCGGCTGCGGGGTCTTTGCCGGCGAGATGGACATGTCGGCCGGCTCACCCAGTGTGGCCGTGGCATCGGCCTTTGCCTCGTCGGCCTCAGCCTGGGCCCAGGCCTGTTCAAAGGTTAGGGGTTCGGCCGAGTCGGAAGCGGCATCCGCCTCGACGGTGTCGTTGCCGCTCTCGTCCTCGTCGCTCGACACGTCATGCGGCGCGGGCTCGTCCCACTCCTCGTCCGGAACCTCGCCCTCGCTATACCACCATTCAAAGTTATCGATATCCATACGGGGCGCCCCTTAGGCCTCGCAAATAAGCACTTGCTAGCCTTATACCCCCAGACGGCACGAGGGCTCGCACGGAATGCGAAAAGGACTGCTCCTTTGTCGCATCGAAACGGATCTGTTTACGTTTAGCCGCGGGTAATCTTATTTCTCAACAAGAAGTCGACTGCCCCCACGATTCTGATGCCATCGATGTCCGTTGGATGGTCGCCATCCCTGACAATCAGGATCTTCTCATACGAATCAGGAATTTTTCCTAGCGTGCTTAGCTTGAGCGGTCGCAGCTCGCGTTCCCTCGTCGCCTCGGCATCGATCCGTTCGGTAACCTGGATATATTTGCGGTCTGATCCCTCGCCGATTGCTACAAAGTCGATTTCCCCCGCGCGTAGATGGCCGCAAAACACTTCGTATCCTTCAAAGACAAGCTGGTTGTAGATAACGTTCTCGAGCATCCTTCCGCTATCGCTACCTCTATATCCGTCAAGATAGCTGCGAATTCCCGTATCAGCTATGTAATATTTACCGCCTGTCTTAAGAAGCTCCCGCCCCTTGATGTCATACCTTTTTACTTTGGTAAACAGGTACGTCTCTTCCAGAGCGTCAATATATGCCGACACCGTCGATGCGTTGGTCTTACCGCCCGCTGATTCGTTGAGCGTCCCTACGATTTTGTTGACCGAGGTTTGGTTGGAGATGTTGTCTGCCAGATACGCACAGAGCCGCTCGAGAACATCGCGCTTGGTGATAGCTCCGCGACCCCTACGCGTCACACGCGACAGGATATCGCGCGCGACGATCGTCTGGTAGAGGCTACGGATATAGTCGCGACACAGCTCACGTCTCGGCTCATCATGGGCCAGAAACGGCATGCCGCCATAGGTTATGTACTGCTCAAGCACGGTATTTGAATTAAGGCGATCGCCCGTCTTGGAAACAAGTTCGACCCTCTCACCAAGCCCTTCAGCGGCGACCGCATCAATCGAGCGAAAATCAAGATATTCGCCAAACGTGAGAGGCTGCATCTTGACCTCGACATATCGGCCCGAGATAAGCGTTGCGAGCTCGCTCGATAGCAAAAAGGCATTGGAGCCCGTGACATAGATATCGCACGGCAAATCCACTCGGAGCGAGTTGACCGCCTTTTCCCAACCTTCGACATTCTGGAGCTCGTCAAAGAACAGGTAGGGATGATCGATGCCGTCGATGCGCTCCCGAACCATACGATAAAACGTCAGATAATCCGTAATTCCCGCGTACTCTAGAGATTCCATCTTAAAGGTCAGCAAACGCTCGGCTGGCACCCCCTGTTGCGCCAGATAGTCCCTCATCATGTCCAATAACGTTGATTTGCCACAACGGCGTATGCCCGTCACGATTTTGATGAGGTCGGTATCCTGAAAAGCAATGAGTCGATCAAGATAACGGCTTCGGCGAACGATATCCATAGAGTCTCCCTAGCGCCCGACCAGACATGAAATCTTATAAACTTGCATTTTTTGCAAGTTTATAAGATGTTACCTTAGAAACTTGAAGAATCTGCAAGTTTCTAAGGCATGGAATGTGACAAACGGACTGTCCCTTTGTCACATCTGGAGGGCGACGGGGATTTGGATGCAGCAGAAGTCCTCTTGGTGAGACTCGTCGTAGCTCGTGGTGTACAAGTAGCAAAAGTCAAAGGCATTGCCGATGGGCTGGAGCGCGTGTCTGTCCATGCAGGCCACGATGGCACGAATGCCCTCGGGCTCGTACGGCATGCCCCAGCGGCTCATGCGGACTCGGCGACAACCGAGACGACGGCGAGGATGAGGAAGGCGCGGGGGAACGGATGCGGGATCAGCAGCGACAGCACAAAGGTGAGCGCGAAGATCGAGATGATGAGCGACTTGGCGTCGCGCACGAACTTGAGCATGAACGCATAGGCAATGCGCTCGCCCAGGCCCGACTCCTTGACCGCGCTGGCAATGAGGTAGGAGCCGATGACGAGCCACATGGTGACCTTGGTCCACGAGCTAAACGTGGAGGCGACCGTCGCCGAGATGCTCGCGGCGCCCGTGTCGTCCACGCACACCTTGAACAGAACGAGCAGCGCGCAGTAGAGTAGGCCCACAAAGCCCGGCTGTGCCACGCCACATGCCCAGAACACCACCGTGGCGAGCGTCAGCGCCAGACAGGTCTGACCGCCGACCGTGAGCTCGACCGTCGAGCTCAACTCCGCCAAAGGAAGAAACTTCACCAGCAAAAAGACAACGATACCCAGCACAAAGCCAATTTCGCGCATGGTGATCTTAAACGCCTTCTTTTCCGCTCCCATCTCCCCACCTTTCTTGTTGGGGGCGCTCCGGATTCGCAGCCACGTTGCCGCTTAAAAAGGGGCTCCCGTTATCGGACACCCCTTACGTTGCGCTGTGTTGCGGCAATACAGTCAAGCGGATTTTTTTGGATGGGGAGCGATCTCCTGGACAAAAACCGTCACAACATTCGACGCTTTTCCTCGTTTTTGAGATTTTCGCCGAATGTTGTGACGGTTTGGGTGCAGCAAAGGGACTGTCCCCATGGAATCTCCTGTCGCCCGCGATGTACCTGAGACCATCTTCGCCTGTATTGCGACTATACAGGCAAGCGCAGCCTGCGACAAAGGGACTGTCTCTTTGTCACATTAGCTTGGCGCTGCTCGTGTACCTTTTCTCGGTGTCATGCATCACGCACTTCATGGGCGTGGCACACCGCCGCCATCCCAAGTCGATGGTACTCGCAAGCTCGGTTGAGCCCATGGGTTTAACGTCGGCATCTCGTTTGGCACCGCAGTGGGCGGCACCGTGGTAGGCAGCGTTGGCATTGCGTACGTGGGCGCAGCGGGCGCCGCGTTCTCGCTTGTTGCCTGGGCGCTCACGCTGGTGACGATTAAGCTCGCCCGCTGGGAACGCCGTCGTCAATCAACACAGCCCCGGATGCAGGCATAGGGGCGAACATAGCCCAAGGTGGCGAGCAACCGGTGAAAACCGTCCCATACGAGTAGTGTCTATCCGCCTGCAAGCTCCGACAGTGCAATTTCGTGTATTTCAGATACACGCTTTTCTACGATTTCGTGTATTTCAAATACACGAAATGCGCGTGGGGCAACTCAAAGGCGGCGGCAGACACATTGTCTGCCACCGCCTTTTATACTGGATTTTATAGATATGTGGGGCGTCTACTCCATACCCAGCAGCTCGCGCATCTGGGTTGCGTAGTTAGATGCCATGTTGCCGTAGACAATCTGCACGCCGCCGTTAACATGCACGATGCCACGCGCTTCGAGCTTTTCGGTAAACTCGGCGTCATCAACCACCTTGTCACAGTCATTGAGCTGGATGCGCAGACGGGTGAAGCAGGCCTCGACAGACTTAATGTTGTTGTCGCCGCCCACTGCCTCAACGATGGCGGGAATGAGGTCGCTGATCACGGTCTTGGGAGCCTTTTCGGCCTCATCGCCAGACTCTTCCTCACGGCCAGGGGTCTTTAGATCCTTCTTAAGAATGATGAACTTGAAGACGAAGTAGTACACCACGAAGTAGATGGGGCCGAGGAACAGGATAACCTGCCAGTTGGAGCCCTTGGCTGCACCCATAATGCCGTTAAAGATCAACGACAAGAGCGGGCCGCCAAAGGATGCGGAGCCGGCCACGTTGAACTGCAGGATATAGGTCAGCGCATAGGCAAGACCAGCCATGAGAGCGTGGAACACGTAGAGGATGGGCGCGATAAACAGGAAGGAGTACTCGAGCGGCTCGGTAATGCCGGAGAGGATGCAAGGCACCACGATGGCAATCATGAGCGCTGCGGTCTTCTTCTTGTTCTTGGGAAGCGCCGTCTTGTAGAAGGCGAGTGCAGCACCGGGCAGGCCGAACATGGCGAAGATAACCTTACCGTTCATGACAAAACGGCTGACCTCGATGTTAAACGGCGTGCTAGGAGAGCCCAGGATCGCGTTGTAGATATTGATAGCGCCCTGAACGGTCTGGCCGTCGATGGTCTCGACGCCACCGAGCGACGTGAAGAAGAACGGTAAATAGACAAAGTGATGCAGACCAAAAGGCAGGAGCATGCGCTCGCCAGCGCCGTAGACAAATGCACCAAAGGCACCCGTAGTCTTGATGAACTCGGACAGCGCACCGAGAGCGTTCTGAATAAACGGGAAAACAAAGGACATGACCAATGCGAGGACACTGCATGAGAGCAGCGTTACCGCCGGGATAAAGCGTGTGCCGTTGAAGATGGAGAACACGGCAGGCAGCTCAATCTTGTAGTAACGGTTATGCAGCCATGCGACGATTGCACCCACCAGAAGACCGCCGATAACGCCCGTGTCGAGCGTGGTGATACCGAGGATCGTGCTCTGGCCCGTCGTAAGATTGGCGGGATCGATAACGCCAGTCGCCGTAAGGAACGTGCCCATCACGGAGTTCATGCACATGTAGCCCAAAAAGCCACAAAGCGCCGCGGTAGCCTTCTCGGACTTGGCGAAGCCATAGGCGAGACAAATCGAGAAGATAACCGGGATGTTGCTCATAACGATGCCGGCTGCGGCCTTAAGAATCGAAAAGAAAATCGCAAAGCCCGGAGCAGCAAGCCAGGGAACAGCTGCCGTAAGGGTGGGGCTGGTAAAGGCATTGCCAAAGCCCTGAAGGATGCCGGCGATTGGCAGGATCAGGACAGGCGTCATGAGGACTTTGCCCAGGCGCTGGAACTTTGCCAGCAGCTCATCTTTGTTCATGGGATACCCCTCTTAAAGAAACGGGGCGTGCAGTTCTACAACCCACACGCCCCATAACAGTTATCAAACGCTATGGAACTAGCTACTTAAGCTCCGGCCAGTAATCCTTATTGGCCTCGATGAGCTTATCGAGCACCTTACGCGCCTTCTTTGCGTCACCGACCAGACGATTAAGCGTGAGTGCCTGCAGGGCCTTCTCGTAGGAACCCTCCATCCAAGCCTCAACAGTCAGGCGCTCATAGGCGTACTGGTTCTCCATAAGACCGCGATAGAAGGTGCCAATCTTGCCAACAGCATAGGGCTGCGGGCCATTGGCGCCCACGCTTGCCGCGACCTCGACCATGGCGTCATCGGGCATACCCTCGATAATGCCGTTGTTGGGCACGATGACAATGAAGGTCTTATTGGTGTTGCGATAAATGGCCGAGGTGATTTCCACGATCATATCGCCATGAGCATCGTTCTGCACAACCGAGGAGTTCTTTGCGGTGCCGACTTTGGCAACACGCTCGCACTCGGCGAACACGCGCTTCTCGCGACCGTTGATAACCTCGTCGGAGCGAGTGTAGTCGGGGTCGAGGTGAGCGACCTTGTACTCGGGATACAGATAGTACTGCAGATAAGTGTTGGGCAGATAGTCGGGGAAGTCCTCGAGCATGTCCTTGACCATGGCGTAGGTATCAAGCCAGGACTGGTCACGCTGCTCGGCATCGGCAGGAAGGAAGCCGTTCTTCTCCGTGTACTCCTTAATCTGCGGGACGAGGTCATGGCCCTCTTCATCGTAGATGTGCTTGAACCAACCGAAGTGATTGAGGCCAAAGTACACAGGCTCCGTCTTGCTCATATCGCGACCGAGCAGGCGACCGTAAGAGCGCATGAGGTTGACAGGCTGGTCGCAGATGTTGAGAACGCGATGCTCATCGGGCAGGACGCGCTCGAGACCATATGCCACAATAGCAGCCGGATTGGTGTAATTGATAATCCACGCCTCCGGGCTATGGGCGCGAACGTCGTTGACGATCTCAACCATGTCATGCATGGAGCGCATACCGTAAGCCATGCCGCCAGGGCCCACCGTTTCCTGGCCGATGATTCCCATATGCAGCGGAATCTTCTCGTCCTTGCTACGCATCTCGTAGCCGCCGGTACGAATCTGGCAGAGCACAAAGTCGACGTCGGTGTAAGCCTCGTCCTTATCGGTGGTGTAACCAAACTCCACACCGGGCTCCTCCTCGGCGAAGAGGATCTTGCCAAACTCGCCGATCGGACGCTGGCGCTCGGCATCGATGTCATAGAGCATCACGCGGTTCAGCGGCAGAATGTCCATGTGCTTGGTCAGGGCTTTAAGAATGCCAGGGCACCACGTGGAGCCGCCGCCAACGATCACAATATTGAGCTTATCCTTCATGTTCCGTCCCTCCAGGGTTGGCTGATCGGTGTTCTCGAAGACCTTGGGCTCCGCGGCTGTCCTCGGCTTGCTTCGTTTCGATTGGTATTTTGCGACATAAGGTCGTTTGCAAGTCCCCGTGTGGGCCAATGCGAAACGGGGACACATGATTTCGCTCACGACACAGATATGTGTAGGCAGACACGCGCGTTTGCCCAGTTCATGGGCAATAGGCAATCTTGACCGATTACCGATTTCTCACCTGGCTACACAAAGCGGTACCATATGTACGGCGAGGTGCGAGGGGCTGAAACATCTTATGAAAGATCAAGAATCCTTTTATGATCATGTGCGAGCTGGCGAGAGCAAGCTCAACGATCTCGAAAGCGAGATCATGCGCTACATCATCGAGCTGCGTGATGATATTGACGATGTCACGCTTAAGAGCATTGCCGAACGGTTCTTCGTCGCTCCCAATACAATCGTCAGGCTTGCCCACAAGCTTGGCTTCTCGGGGTTTACGGAGCTCAAACAATCGTATTCCGCCTCGCTCGATCGCAATCGATTCACTATCGAGGCACTTCCTCTTGATACCCAGCTCGTACAGACCAAAGATCTGCTTAACGACCGGGTCATCGATTCGGTTGTGAGTCTTATCCAGGACGCCTCGCATATCGTGTTCTTCTGCTCGGGCTTTTCGAAATACCCGTGCCTCGAGATGGCTGAAAAGCTCAAAATAATGGGCAAGAATACCGACACGCTCAGTGAACGCCACGTCATGAGGCATTACGCAGAACTCCTCGGCAAAAACGACCTGGTCTTCAGCGTTTCCGTAAGCGGCGAGACGCAGGTGTCTATTGACGCCACATCGATAGCCAAAACGCGCGGGTGCAAGGTCGTCACGCTCACCGGCTTTTCTCGAAATTCCCTCTCGAAACTAGCCGACTACCCTATCTACACCGTGCAAAAAGAAATCCGCTTGGGCAGCATGGACCTCGACAGTCGATTGATGTTCTATTACGTTTTCGAATTGATATTTGAGCGCTACTTCAAACTGGCCAAGAAATAAAACTTGGCATGCGCCCGGCTTCGACTCTTTAGCAGCCTTCTATATGAAAGGTATCGCCCTATGCAACGCGTACTGTTTATCTGCCATGGGAACATCTGCCGCTCGACGATGGCCGAGTCGGTGTTTACCGAGCTGGTGCACCGCGCTGGGCGCGAGGTGGAGTTTGTCATCGATTCCGCAGCGACTTCGACCGAGGAGCTTGGCAACCCGCCACACCACGGCACCGTTGCCAAGCTGCGCGAAGTCGGGATTCCCGTCGTCGCCCACCGCGCACGCCAGGTACGTCGCGCGGAGTATGGCGACTGGGACCACATTGTCTATATGGACGACGAGAACGCGCGTGGCCTGCGTCGCATCTTTGGCGACGACCCCGACGGCAAGATTACGCGCTTGCTCGATTGGACCGAGCGCCCCGGCGACGTGGCCGATCCCTGGTACACCGGCAATTTCGATGCCACGTACCGCGACGTGCTCGCCGGCTGCACGGCCATGCTCGAGCAGCTGTAGGCAAGCGAGGTCGCGGGCCACGCCTTCGGCGCGAAACAAGCGCGGATAATCTTCCACATGAAAAATGAGCGTGGGTTTTCTCCCACTTTGAGCGTTCAAGTGCGCTCTAAACGGGAGAAAACCCACGCTCATGAATGTGACAAAGGGACTAGCCCTAGACCGGCTTGACCTCCAGCTTTATCCCCTCGGCGCAGGAGTCGCCCAAAACATCCGAAAGGGCCCAGGTCGCATATAGCGGCAAATAGAGAACTGCTCCGTTGCGCTCAACGTTGCCTCTCGAGAAAACAATCCCGAGCCTTACGCCATATTCAGCCGTATCAAGCACATGACCGAGCGCTGCGTGCGCGTGGTAATAGGAGCCCGATTTAACCTCGATCGGAACAGCCGTCCCATCCGGTCCATCGACCACAAAGTCCACTTCACCGCGCTTTTTTGTCTGATAGTAGTAAAGCTGGCGATTTTGGGCAGCCAGCTGCTGGGCCACCACGTTTTCGTAAATGCCGCCCAGATTGGGCTCCTTGCCATCAAGATACGCCGCTTGGGCGACTCCAACGGGGTAACGCGCCATCAACATACCCGTATCCGATTGATATAGCTTGAACTGCGATGGCCGTGCCGTCTTGAGCAGGGGCGATTTTGGCTCGGTTACGATATCGGCTTTGAGAGCAACGCCGGCATCGACAAGCCATACAAAATCTCGCTGATACTTCTCGTAGTGAGCCTTGGGGTCAATGGAATTGAGCACGAAGCGCTTGTTTTCGCCCTCGAGCATAATAGGGAGCTGATCATAGATGCTCTGCACCTGAAGGGCTCGCCCGCTTGCATACTTGGAGATATCCCGCCGGTACTGTTCGTTGAGCTCTGACTGCAGCTGACGAACAGAGGCAAGGTCGCCCTGCGTGTCAAGGAAACGCTGCACGACCTCCGGCATTCCGCCGACAACGGTATAGGTCCTGAAGTTTGCCATCATCGCGTCATGAATGTAATCAGGAATGGGCCTCTCGCTGATACACGCGTCACGTATCGTTTGGCGAGCCCCCTCGCTCACCCCGATTGCCCAGCAAAACTCCTCAAAATCGAGCGGGAACATCCTAAGCTCGTGGACATACCCCACGGGATAGGACCTGACGCCCTTGAACTGAGTCCCGAGCATTGACCCCGAAAACGCCCAACGGCACCTCCCGTCCTCAACAAGGAACTTTGCCATCGTCATGATGTCGGGGGCCTCTTGGACCTCATCGATAAACACGAGTGTTTTGCCTGGCGCAATCGACTTTCCCGAAAGAAGCGTCACCCTGCTGATGAAATCATCGGCATCCCGCGCCTCGAGAAGAGCATCTTTTGCCTGGCGGTTTTCCATGAGGTTAAGCTCGATGTAGGTTGCATGGTTGGCTTTGCCAAATGCGCGAATCGAATAGCTTTTGCCAATCTGGCGAGAACCCGTAATGAACAAGGCCTTTTGCTCGGAAGACTTCAGCCAACGCTCCAGCTCTGCCGCTATTTTCCTGCGCAGCATAGGCTCCCCCTCAGTGTCATCAAATGAAATGCAAAGTTTTATACGCTTAATTATCGATGAAACGCAGAATTTTTAGAACCTAAAATCGGATGAAATGCAGAGTTTTGAGATTATAAGCAAAAAGAAGGGGCACCACCGGCGAATGTGGCAAATGGACTGTCCCTTTGCCACATTGCTCTCAACTACTCGTCGACGATCTCGGCAAGCCAGACGTTCAGCGTATCGACCTCGGGGCAGCAGAACTTTGCCGTGCCGGGCTCGTTGCCGGGCACAGTTCCGCCATAGCGCAGAATGTCGATATAGGGAAAGCCAACGTGACAGGCCATGGCGCACATCTTGCCGCGATCGCGGTCGAAGTCGAAGACGTCGCCCGGCTTGTGACCATGGTGGCAGCGGCACGTCCCCAGCTGGTCCACGCAGCTCACGCGGATACGCGGACGCTTGCCCCGCGGCGCACCGAGCGGCTTGTTCTCGCCCGCAGGCCTGATGCCGCCCTCGCCAGCATTACTCATGGTCAATCACATCCAAGCAGGCCTCGATGGGAAGACCGGCCGACTTGTCCTCTTGGTCGGCATTGCGCTCGATAAGCTCGGCCACCACACGCATGGCATCGGACGTCGCGCGCTGCAGACTCCAACCTGCCATAACGCGGCCGACGAGCACTGCCGAGAACGTATCGCCCGTGCCCGGGAAATAGACCGGAATAAGCTCAAAGGGAATCGTAAAGTACTCCCCCGCCACATGGTCGTAACCGATAACCGCGTTCGTGCCATTGACCACGGTGCTCGTAATGACCACCGACTTGGCACCCAGCTCGCGCACGGCGTCCACAAGGGCGCAGGCCTCTTCGGGCGTAATTTGCTCGGCAATAGGCCTATCGGCAAGCAGGCACGCCTCGGTATAGTTGGGCACCGCGTAGTCTGCGCACTCCAGCAGGTGCCGCATAAGGCCAATCGTGGACTCGGGCACGCCCGCATAGAGCTTGCCGTTGTCGCCCATGATAGGGTCGACGAACACCTTGGTGCCCTTTTGCGCGCGACGGTGGCAGAAGTCCGAAATGATGCGCGTCTCTTCCTCGGTCACGATAAAGCCGGTCGAGATGGCGTCGAACTCAAAGCCGAGCTCCTCCCAGATAGCAAGGCTTTGGCGCACGTACTCCGTGGTGTCGTGGATGTAGAACTTGGGATAGTTGAGCGTATCGGACACAAGTGCCGTCGGCAGATTGTGGATACGGTAACCCATGTGCGACAGCACCGGCAGCATGGCGGAAAGCGCGACCTTGCCGTAGCCGCACATATCGTTGATCAGCAACAGCTGAGTGTTCTTCATGAGTGTCCCCCTTGGGTCGGGCGCGGCGCAACGGCGCCACAGTGCAACTAAGTGTAGCGCAGGGAGCACGGCAGGCGGGCGCCGGCGCCGTGGAGGCTACATTGTTGCGGAAAGGTTTCGAAAATGAGAGGGCAGCCTGTCCCCCTTTGTACCAATCCCTTGACAAGGAGTGTCCCCAGCTGCCGGCACAAGAAGAACGTCCCAAGTGCCAAAAAGGGCAACGTCGATGTTTTGGCAACGACAGCGAGCGGGCCGCATTTGAGACAAGGTGACGTGAAACGAAAGGGCGCTGACCTTTTGGTCGCGCCCTTGAAGTTGAACGTCAGATTGTCCAAATGCGGCCCGCGCAGCGTCGAGCCGTTACGGCGTTTGGCAAAACGCCGTAACTATAAGTTTGGTACCTTGACTTTGATTTCTCACGCTCCTAAATTGGTTAGGCACAAAACAATTCCACTACCTAACTAAAGAAAGGAGCAGCACTAATTCATGTGCGATGAACCTCTTAGCCTTTGTTCGCACGAGCCCGGCGGCGACCCGTCACAGCCGGCGGATGTATCCGAAGCGGTTAGCTCGGAAGACAAGCTTGCCAAGCGCATCCTCAATAACCTGGGCTTTTGCGGCCATTACATGCATTTTCATGGCGGAGGCGTGTCCGGCAAGGCGCCCATCATCTGCCTACTGGCCAAGCAGCCCGGCGGCGAGATGTCGCAGCAGGAACTCGGCATGCACTTCGGCCTCAAGCCGGGGTCGCTTTCCGAGATCCTGTCCAAGCTCGAGCTCAACGGCCTCATTGAGCGCAGCCGTAACCCCAAGGATCGACGGCAACTCACCATTCGCCTAACCGAGATCGGCTGGGAGAAGGCCCGCATCGACCAAGCCTCGCGCATCCGCTTTAGGGAACAGGCCTTTAGCGCGCTCACCCACGACGAGCGTGAACAGCTCGCCGAGATGCTCGAGAAAATCCGCGTAACCTGGGAGGAACTGGATGATTAAAACCCTTATGGGCAGCATCCGCGATTACATGAAGGTCACGATCGCTACGCCGTTGCTCGTGCTTGGCGAGGTGCTCTGCGAGATGCTGATTCCATTTATCACCGCCAACCTGATCGACGCCATCAAAGACGGCGCCACCGTAGCCGAGATGCTTCCCACCGCGGGCTTTTTGGTGCTCATCGCGCTGACGTCGCTTGCCTTTGGCGCCGCTGCCGGCGTCACCTGCAGCCATGCGAGCTGCGGGTTCGCCAAGAACCTGCGTCACGACCTGTTCTACAAGATCCAGACGTTCAGCTTTGCCAACATCGATGAGTTCTCGACCTCCTCGCTCGTCACGCGCCTGACCACCGATATCAACAACGTGCAGCAGGCCTTTATGATGATCATCCGTATCGCCGTGCGCGCGCCGCTGGTATTGATCTTCGCCTTTACCATGGCGTTTATCATGGGCGGCAGCGTTGCCATGGTCTACCTGGTTATCATTCCGCTGCTGGGCTTTGGGCTGTTCTTTATCATCTTTAAGGTGCGCCCCATCTTCTCGCGTGTGTTCCACAAGTATGACGCCCTTAACGAGTCCGTCGAGGAAAACGTCACCGGCATGCGCGTGGTCAAGAGCTATGTGCGCGAAGACTTTGAGAAGGAGAAGTTCGCGACCGCCGCACGCGACGTCCAGATGGACTTCACCCGCGCCGAGAAGCTGCTCGCCTTTAACAACCCCATGATGAACATCTGCGTCAATGGCGCGTTTGTCGTCATCATCTACCTGGGCTCCAAGCTCATCATCACGAGCCAGGGCACGCTGTTCGACGTGGGCCAGCTCTCCTCGATCTTTACCTATGGCTTCCAGATCCTTATGAGCCTGATGCAGCTGTCGATGATCTTTGTCATGGTAACTATGGCCGACGAATCGGCGCACCGCATTACCGAGGTGCTGGCCGCCGAGCCCACGATCGCCGATCCCGCCGAGCCCGTGCTCGAGGTGGCCGACGGCTCCATCGACTTTGACCACGTGAGCTTTAAGTATTCCGCGCATGCGAAGCGCCAGGCGCTCGACGATATCGACCTGCACATTAAGAGCGGCGAGACCATCGGCATCATCGGCGGTACCGGCTCGGCCAAGTCCACGCTTGTAAACCTCATCGCCCGCCTGTACGACGCCACCGAAGGCACCGTGCGCGTGGGCGGCGTGGATGTGCGCGACTACGACTTGGACGCCCTGCGCCACCAGGTAGCCATGGTACTGCAGAAAAACGTGCTGTTTAGCGGCACCATCGCCGAGAATCTGCGCTGGGGCGACCCGAACGCCACCGACGAGGAAGTCCGCGAGGCGGCACATCTGGCCTGCGCCGATGAGTTTGTCGACGGCTTCCCCAAGAGCTACGATACCTGGATCGAGCAGGGCGGCTCCAATGTTTCCGGCGGCCAGAAGCAGCGCCTGTGCATTGCGCGCGCCCTGCTGCGTCGCCCCAAGATCTTGATCCTGGACGACTCCACCAGCGCCGTCGACACCAAGACCGATGCCAAGATCCGCGCAGGGCTGGCAAGCTATCTGCCCAACACGACCAAGCTCATCATCGCCCAGCGCATCAGCTCCGTGCAGGACGCAGACCGCATCATCGTCATGGAGGGCGGCCGTATCGCTCAGATCGGCAACCATGAAGAGCTACTCAAGACGAGCGAGATCTACCGCGAGACCTTTACCTCGCAAAACAAGATGTCTGCCGAGGGCGAAGGGGCCGTCGAGGCCGACACCGAGGCATCCGCAACGCAAGCCCAGAACCAGGAAGGAGGCGAGGCACATGAGTAAGGCAACCACCGCCGAGCGCGCGCTCAACCGCAAGAGCGGCACCATGTCGCGCCTCATCAAGACGCTCTTTGGCTTCTACCCCGTGCTTTTGCCCCTCGTCGTCGCCGGCGTGGTGCTCTGCGCCGTCATCAACTCCATCGGCGCGACCTTCCTTCAGAGCGCCCTGCAGATTATTAGCGAATCGTGGCAGTCGGGCGATTGGGAAGCCGCACAGCCCAAGATCGCGCAGCTCGTGACCACCCTCGCCTGCATCTACGGCGTCGGCATCCTGTCCTCGCTGTTCTGGAACCGCACCATGGCCATCATCACGCAGGGCTCGTTGGAAAAGCTGCGCGAGAAGATGTTCAACCGCATGCAGGACCTACCGATCCGATACTTCGACACGCACCAGCGCGGCGACATCATGAGCCACTACACCAACGACATCGACACGCTGCGCCAGATGATCAGCCAGTCGCTGCCCAACCTGCTCATGACGACCATCGTCATCGTCACGGTGTTCTTTATCATGCTGTACTACAGCGTGTGGATGTGTCTGGTGATTATTGCCGGCGTCGCCTTTATGACCTTTATGACCAAGCTGCTCGGCTCCAACTCCGCGCGCTTCTTTATTGCGCAGCAGACCGAGCTCGGCGTGGTCGAGGGCCATATCGAGGAAGTTATGAACGGCCAGAAGGTCGTCAAGGCATTCTGCCACGAGTCTGCCGCCGAGGCCGATTTTGACGAGCGCAACGAAAAGCTCTTCGAGGTATCGCAAAAGGCCAACATGTACGCCAACATCCTCATGCCCATCCTTATGAACCTGGGCAACCTGCTCTACGTGCTGGTCGCGCTGGCGGGCGGCATTTTCCTGGCGCTGGGCGTGCCCAACCTGAGCATCTCGGGCATGACGCTGTCCATCGCCGTCGTGGTGCCGTTCCTCAACATGACCAAGCAGTTCTGCGGACAGATCGGTCAGATCTCGCAGCAGATCAACGCCGTGGTCATGGGTCTCGCCGGCGCCGACCGCATCTTTGAGCTCATCGACGAGAAGCCCGAGACCGACGAAGGCTACGTGACGCTCGTCAACGCGCAGGTGAACCCCGAGACCTGGCAGCTCGAGGAGGCCGACCACCACACCGGCATGTGGGCATGGAAACACCCGCACCGTGCAACCGGCGAGATCGAGTACGTACCGCTGCGCGGCGACCTGGTCATGGACAACGTCGACTTTGGCTACACGCCCGACCACGAGGTGCTGCACGGCGTGTCCGTGTTTGCCAAGCCGGGCCAGAAGGTCGCGTTTGTCGGTGCCACCGGCGCGGGCAAGACGACCATCACCAACCTCATCAACCGCTTCTATGACATCGCCGACGGCAAGATCCGCTACGACGGCATCAACGTCAACAAGATCCGCAAGGCAGATCTGCGCCGCTCGCTGGGCGTGGTGCTGCAGGACGTGAACCTGTTCACCGGCACTGTGATGGACAACATCCGCTACGGCAACCTGGACGCCACCGACGAGGAGTGCATCGCGGCGGCCAAGCTCGCGGGCGCCGACGACTTTATCACCCGCCTGCCCGACGGCTACGACACCATGCTCACCGGCAACGGCGCGCAGCTGTCGCAGGGCCAGCGCCAGCTGATTTCGATCGCACGCGCTGCCGTCGCCGATCCGCCGGCAATGATTCTGGACGAGGCCACGTCGAGCATCGATACCCGCACCGAAGCCATCGTGCAAGCGGGCATGGATAAGCTCATGGAGGGCCGCACGACGTTTGTCATCGCGCACCGCCTGTCCACCGTGCGCAACGCCGACGCAATCATCTGCCTGGATCACGGCCGCATCATCGAGCGTGGCAACCACGACGAGCTGATCGCCAAGCGCGGATATTACTACCAGCTCTATACCGGAGCGTTTGAGCTGGAGTAGCTCAAAACAGCCCCTACGCTCCCAACGGAGCTCCCCGTGGGAGACGGGGTGCTTACTCCGTGCTCAAACATTCTCGCTTCGCTGCGGAACCGCGCGCGGAGCAAACACCCCCGTCTCCCTCGGGGAGCGCCTGCGCACACGGTCTTTTCTCGCAGCCTGAAAAAAGTGGTGAGGCCCTGGCCGTTTGGCCAGGGCCTCGTTTTGTAAGGAGGGACTCCACCGTCTCCCGTCCGCAGTCCCGTAGCTAAAAAAGCCCCGTCCCAAAAAGACTGCTTTGGCAGAACGTCGGGTGGTATCCTTGGTAGCCCTGTGCTGCAAACGCACCTTAAACGCAAGGAGTCCCATGGATCTTATCGCCCAGCTTGCCCACGAGCTCAACCTTAAGGCCGCCAACATCGAGGCAGCCGTCAAGCTCATCGACGAGGGCAACACCATCCCCTTTATTTCGCGCTACCGCAAGGAAGCCACGGGCGGCATGGACGACGTCGCCCTGCGCGCACTCGACGAGCGCCTGTCCTACCTGCGCAATCTTGAGCAGCGTAAAGAGGACGTCATCCTGCTCATCGACGCCCAGGGCAAACTCACGCCCGAACTCGAGCAGCAGATTCGCGAGGCCACGCAGCTCCAGCGTGTCGAGGACCTCTACAAGCCCTACCGCAAAAAGCGCATGACTCGCGCGCAGAAGGCCCGCGAGGCAGGCCTTGAGCCGCTCGCCAACATGATCATCATGCAGGCCTCGGCCAAGGGCAGCGCACTCGACGCCGCCGCGGCATACGTCAACGAGGAGGCCGGCTTCGACACGCCCGAAAAGGCGCTTGCCGGCGCGGCGGACATCGTGGCCGAGACGGTGGCCGAGGACCCCGAGAACGTCGCCGACCTGCGCGCCTTTACGCAGAACACCGCCGACATCGTCGTCGAGGCCACCGACCCCACCGAGAAGACTCCCTACGAGCCGTACTACAGCTATGACGAGCCGCTGCGCCGTATACCCAACCACCGCGTGCTGGCTATCGACCGCGGTGAGCGCGAGGGCAAACTCCGCGTGCGCGTGAACGTCGACGGCACTGCCGCCACGGCACGCCTCGGTAGCCGTTGGCCCCGACGCCAGGGCGTGTTCGCACCCGTCTTTGATGCCGCCATCGCCGACGGTTACAAGCGCCTCATGGCCCCCTCACTGGAGCGCGAGGCCCGCGCCAAGCTCACCGTCCGCGCGCAGACCGAGGCCATCAACGTCTTTGCCAAGAATCTCGAGGGCCTGCTCTCGGCACGCCCCGTGCGCGGCGCCCGTGTGCTCGCACTCGATCCGGGCTACCGTACCGGCTGCAAGGTCGCCGTCATGGACGAGACCGGCAAGCTACTCGACCACGGCGTGGTCTACCCCACCAAGCCGCGCCACGACGTTGCCGGCACCAAGCGCGAGCTCGCCCGCCTCGTCAAGAAGGACGGCGTCAACACCATTGTCATCGGCAACGGCACCGCCAGCCGCGAGACCGAAGAAGTCGTCTCGGAGTTCATCGCCGAGCAGGCGCCTGGACTGCGATACACCATCGTCAACGAGGCCGGCGCATCGGTGTACTCCGCCTCCGAGCTCGCCAGTCAGGAATATCCCGACCTGGACGTCACCGTGCGTGGCGCCATGAGCCTGGGCCGCCGCCTGCAAGACCCGCTGGCAGAGCTCGTCAAGATTCCGCCCCAGTCCATCGGCGTTGGCCAGTACCAGCACGACCTTGACCAGGCCGAGCTTTCGCGCACCCTGGGACATGTGGTGGAGGACGTCGTCAACCGCGTGGGCGTCGACGTAAACACCGCAAGTGCGAGCCTGCTGGGATACGTATCGGGCATCACGCCGAGCGTAGCCAAAAACATCGTGGCCTACCGCGAGGAGAACGGCGCCTTTACCGATCGCCGCCAGCTCAAGAAGGTCCCCAAGCTGGGACCCAAGGCATATCTCAACGCCGCGGGCTTCCTGCGCATCAGCGGCGGTAAGAAGCCGCTCGATGCGACGAGCGTCCACCCCGAAAGCTACGAGGTGGCCACGGCCGTCCTGGAGCGTGCGGGTGTGGCGGCAAGCGAGCTCAGCCGCGGCGGCGTGCCCGACATCGAGCGACGCATCGGCAGCATCTCGGCGCTGGCAAGCGACCTGGACTGCGGCACCCTCACGCTCATCGACATCGTCAACGAGCTCAAGAAGCCCGGCCGGGACCCGCGCGACGACGCGCCCGAGGTGGTCTTTAGCCGCTCAGCACTTTCCATCGACGACCTGGAACCCGGCATGGAGCTCAAGGGCACGGTGCGCAACGTTGTGGACTTTGGCGCCTTCGTCGACGTGGGTGTGCACCAGGACGGCCTCGTGCATATCTCCAAGCTGGCCAACCGCTTTGTCAAGCACCCCAGCGACGTGGTGCGCGTCGGCGACACGGTCAAGGTGTGGGTCGAAAAGGTCGATCGCGACCGCAAGAAGATCTCGCTCACCATGGTGCAGGGCAAATAGCCGCCAAAGCGGACGTCCCCCTCTTCGCGGCGTGCAAAATTGCGAGTATTCAGCATCTCCCGATAGCCCCGCGGCGCTTCAGAGGGCCATAAAAGCAAAAACGGCCCCCGTTTTGGCGTTTTAGGGCCAAAACGGGGGCCGTTCCGCGCTTCAACCAGCTGGTAAAAGTCTTTACCATGCTGAAAACTCGCGATTTTGCACGTCGCTGCAGGGGGTACCCTTGCTTAGGGCAGAATATGGAAACCCAAAGCGGCGATATCCTTGGCAAAACCGCGCACGGTATCGAGCGAGACCTCGTACGGGTCACGGCCGATGTTCTTGCGCTTGGCCAGGATGCTATTTGGCACCGTGATAATCTGGCAACCGCAGGCCTCGGCCTGGTAAATGTTGATGAGCTCGCGCGTGGACGCCCACAGGACCTCGCAGTTGGGCTTGGCGGCGGCCTTCTTGACCGACTCCGTCATAAACGGAATGGGATCGACGCCGGTATCGGCGATGCGGCCGGCAAAAAGCGAGATGATGGACGGCGTCTCGGCGTCAACGGCCTCGACCATCTCATCGACCTGCGTAGGCGTAAAGATAGTGGTGACGTTGACCTTGATGCCATCGGCCGAAAGCTTGCGGACCAGCTCGGAGGTGGACTCGCCCTTGGTGGTCACGCACGGAATCTTGACGTAGACGTTCTCGGCCCAGGTAGCAATCTCGCGCGCCTCGACCTCCATGGTCTCGACGTCGTCGGCAAAGACCTCAAACGAGACGGACACATCGGTGATGTGGGCCAGAACCTCCTTGGCAAACGCGCGGTAATCCGTCACGCCACCCTTCTTCATAAGGGACGGGTTGGTCGTGAAACCCTGAACGTTGCCGTTCTCGTACATGTCGAGCATGCCCTCGAGGTTTGCACCGTCAGCGAACACCTTGATTGCCATCTGCCTGATTCCTTTCGTTTGCATACGGCCGATAAACTGCTAAACACTTTACCTACGTTTATCAAGGCGTAAGCTGCGGTTTTTTATCTTCTCGGCGAACGGTTTTGCAGATTTACCATTTTTATATCGACATTCCAGCGGCAAAACGTTTTTGCCAATCATCGCGGTTGATTCCATTGGCGACTCAGAGACAGCGCTTCACCGGCGCGTTTTCACAACCGCTCCAAAACAAAAAGCGGTGACGCCTCATTTGAGACGTCACCGCTTCCGTGTAGGAGCCGGTTATCGGAGCTCCGCCCGATTAGGGCCTAACGTATGCCTAGATTACTCTTCCTCAACGTGGTTGATCACAGCACCCTTGGTGTGGATGAAGTTGGGGACGAAGGCGACGACCAAAAGGACAGCGAGAATCGCGTAGACACCGGTGGTACCGAAGGCCTCGGCAGCGCGGCCGAGCGTAATACCAATGACGGAGAAGTCGAAGTCGCCAAACGTAGTGTTCTTGAAGCCAAAGACGTCAAGAACGGGCAGGAGCAGGGCCGGGGCAAAGGTGATGAGCAGGCCGTTGACGAAAGCGCCAAGAGCTGCACCCTTGCGACCGCCCGTGGCATTGCCGTAGATACCGGCGGTAGCACCGCAGAAGAAGTGGGGAACCATGCCCGGGATGATGAAGATGCCCAGGGTAGCGCCCACGATGAACATACCGACAACGCCACCGATAAAGGAAGCGACAAAGCCGAGGATGACGGCGGTGGGAGCATAAGGGAAGAAGACGGCGCAGTCGACGGCGGGGATGGCACCGGGGATCAGCTTGTTGGAGATGCCCTGGAAAGCCGGGACCAGGTCGGCGAGAATCATACGGACGCCGTTGTAGACGATAGTGACACCGACGGCGAAGGACAGGGCACAAGTCAGGGCATAGACGATCACATTGTCGCCGCCAGCGGTCTTGGTAACGACCGCAGGGTCTGCGATGTAAGCGGCAAAAGCGGTAACCAGGTAGAAGAAGGCCATGGTAAGAGCCGTGGAGATGGTGGTGTCGCGCAGGAAGGCAAACTTCTCGGGAACCTCGATCTTCTCGGTGCTGTTCTCCTCGGCGTCCTTAGCAAAAAGCGTACCGACTGCAGCGGAGATGTAATAGGCGAGTGAACCGAAGTGGCCCATGGCGATTTCATCGCCATCGGTAACCTTCTCGGTGAAACGCTGACCAACGGCGGGAAGCATAGCACTCACGAGGCCCAGGAACATGCCGCCCACGATGACAAGCTGGACATCCTGGAAGCCAGATGCCTGCAGAACGGCAGACAGCAGGCAAGCCATAAACATGCTGTGATGGCCCGTCAGGAAGATGTACTTAAACTTGGTAAAGCGGGCAATGATAATGTTTACGACGTAGCCGAGAATCAGGATCATCATGGTCTGAACGCCAAGGACGCTCTGAGCCATCGAAACGACGACCTCGTTGTTAGGCACGACGCCGGTGATGTGGAAACCGGTCTCGATGAAGGTACCCAGCGGGGCAAGGTTCTCCTGAACAACAGCGGCGCCGGCAGACAGCATGATGTAACCAAGAATGGGCTTCAGGGTTCCCGTCATCACCTTGTGGGCAGGGCGCTTGAGCGCAACAAGGCCCACAAAGGCAAACAGACCCATGATCCACGCTGGCTTGGTCAGAATCGATTGGATAAACTCAAGTATGGGAAGGATGGCTTGCATCTGCGCTTCCTTTCTCTCTAACGTGGGCGCGTTTCCCTCTTCCACAGGGAACCGCCCTTTTTTTATGCCGCTTTAGGCGTTAGCAGCGGCCGCCTTGATTGCCTCAAGGGCGTCTTCGCGGATCTTCTTCTTGTTCACATAGCTGCGAACGATCACAACGTTGCCGTGGAGCTCGGGGGCGAGCTCCTTAACGGTGATGAACAGATCCGGATTTGCGGAAGAAGCACCGTTCAGGTCCATAGACTCAACGTCGGCCTTGATGCCCTCCTCCTCGCAAAGCTCCTCGACTTTGCCAGCGAGCATCAGGCTAGACCCGATGCCGTTTCCGCATACGGTGATGATATGCATGGCAACCTTCCTCTCCTACACGTGACGGTTTTCCGTCTATCCAAAAGCGGCGACGCATCGCCGTGCCATTAAGGCCTAAAAGAATGAACGCATGGTCTCCAAAACCTGCTCGGGCGTATCGCATGCGCTGAGCTTGGCAACGCAGTCCTCGTCCTCGAACATCTGCGAAAGCTCCGCCAAGCAGCCAAGATGAGCCTTGGGGTCGGGTGCGCAAATACCCACGAGCACGTGAACCGGATCGAAATCCTCATGTCCAAATGCAACGGCAGGGTCAAGCGTGACAATGCAGATGCCGGCCTCGCTCACATTGCCATCGGCCTGAGCGTGAGGCATGGCAATGCCCTCTTCCAAGACCATATAGGGACCGAATTTGTGAACCGACGAAATCATGGCGTCAACATAGCTCTGGTCGCATTTGCCGGCGTCAACGAGCAGCTTACCGCACGCCTTGATCGCTTCCTCCCAATCGGAGGCCTCGACGTGGCAGGCAACAAGCTCGGGCTTAAGAAGATCGGTCAGCATGCTCGCCCCCTACTCCTCGGGCAGGATATGGAAACCAAGTGCCTGAATGTCGCGGGCGAAGCCCTTGACCGTATCAAGCGAGTACTCGAGTAAATCTTTTCCGAAATTCTTGCGCTTGGCAAGAAGGGCATTGGGAACCGTAATGATCTGGCAGCCAACGGACTCCGCCTGGAAGATATTGAGGACCTCGCGCGTAGACGCCCAAAGAACCTCGGCAGCAGGCTTGACGGCAGCCTTCTTTACGGACTCCGCCATGAGGGGCAGCGGATCGACGCCGGTATCGGCAATGCGACCGGCAAAGATGGACAGAATAGAGGGGGTCTCGGCAGAGACGGCATCGACAAACTCGTCGACCTGCTCGGGCGTGAAGATGGTAGTGACATTCACCTTGATACCGTCGGCAGAAAGGCGCTTGACCAGCGCGGCGGTGGACTCGCCCTTGGTGTTGAGTGCCGGGATCTTAACGTAGACGTTGTCTGCCCAGGTTGCAATCTCGCGGGCCTCGGCTTCCATACCCGCCTCGTCGTCGGCAAATACCTCAAAAGAGACCGACACATCGGTGATGTGCTCAAGAACCGTCTTGGCAAAAGCGCGGTAGTCAGTCACGCCACCGGCCTTCATAAGGGAAGGATTGGTCGTGAAACCCTGAACGTTACCATTGTCATGCATGTCAAGCATGCCTTCGAGGTTAGCGCCGTCGGCAAACACCTTGATCGCCATGTTCGGTCCTTTCTCATCTAGCACTATTGCTATCGAAAGCCTTCTTCTTTGTTTCAAAAGCTTTTCGGTTTTCTTTTATAAACCATTTCAAAAGCTATCGAAAGCTCAATTGTCATCTTTCCGTGAACGGTCGAATATCGGGTGTGAACGTACTTCTTTTGGTCGGCACCTTCAGAACAAGACCCTCTACACGCTATTTAAGTGCAAACTATCTGCTACGCATGCATTTGGGACATGCCATTCCGTTCATTTGATTCATTCGATTTTGCCTTGTCCTTTTCATATCGATACGTTATATTTCGATTACGAAAGGCGTATCTTTTGCCTTTCGTTCAAAAGGAGCGGCATATGGCATCTACTTCAGACCTTTCACCGGCCGAGCGTCAGCGATTTATTATGAACTGGCTGGCCGAAAAGCCAAATATCTCGGTATCCGACATCGTTCGCCGTTTTTCGGTTTCGGAAGTCACCGCACGACACGACCTCGTCTCGCTGGAATCCGAAGGCAAGCTGCGTCGCGTACGCGGCGGAGCGGTATCGCTTTCTCGCTCCAACGCAATCTCGTATCCCGAGGAGCGTATCAATGTCCAAGTCGAGGCCAAAGAGGCCATCGCCGCAACCGCGGCAACTCTTGTTGATGATGGCGATGTTCTGGTAATTGATATCGGCACCACAGGCTTTTACTTCGCTAAGGCCCTCATGGACAAGCGTGAGATCACCATTATCACCGGCGATCTTGCAATCGCGAACTATGCCAGCTTTAATCTCCCCAATGCTTCGGTAGTGCTGCTGGGCGGCTCCGTGCGCAAGGGCCACCTCTATCTCGCGGGCGCACTAACGCTCGACTGCATGAGCAAACTCCATGCCGACAAGGCGTTTGTCAGTGCCGACGGATTCCACCCCGACCACGGTTTTACCGTCGAGCACGACTTCTCAGCCATGATCAAGCATATGTACCTGACCAACTCAAACCAGAGTTACATGATGGTTGACCAGGGAAAGTTCAACAAGACCAGTTTTTATCAGTCCGCGCAGATCGATGACCTCGATGGCATCATCGTTGATGGAGACGACGAGGGCATCATGACGGCGGCGATCGAGAACAGTCGCAGCCATCCCAAGCTCTATATTGCAAAATAGCTCAAATGGCCGGGTCGCCCCCCTGCGGGCGACCCGGCCATTTATTCAATCAACCCAAAGTGGCGCATCGCTGTGACGGTGCCGTCGTGTGCGACATCGTCGGTCACGTAGTCGGCGACCGCCTTGACCTCGGGCATGGCGTTGCCCATGGCGACAGCCGTCTCGACCGAAGCGAGCATGCCCAGGTCGTTGCCCGAATCGCCGAAGCCAAAGGTGCGCGCATTTCCTTCGCGGCCCAGATACGCCAGCGCTCGCGCCACGCCCACGCCCTTGTCAATACCCTTGGGGCTCAGCTCGCGATTCTGGCCACCGGTGTTGCACAGCTCAAACTCGCAATCGATAAAGCCGTCATCATTGGCTACGCGAGCCAAACTGGGCACACTGAGGCATACCTTGCCCACGCGCAGACTGCCGTCGACGCGCATTTCCTCGGTGCTGTGCACCACAGAAGTGCCGATCAGAGACGACTGCTCAACGCCCACAGGCTCCAGGGCAAAAGTAGCCACGTTGGTCTCGAAAAAGGCCTCAATCCCTGCCGCGGCCATACGGCGCGCAAGCTCCTCGATAACGTCCTCGTCAAAGCAGTCCTCGTGTACCACGCGTCCCTCGACTTCGAGCGTGGCACCTGCCATGGACACGACGCCCGCGGGGTCGAGCGCACGCAGGCTATCGGCGATAAGCCACAGGGGGCGACCCGTGCAGATAAATGCCTTGTGCCCTGCATCGCGCAGTGCACGGAACGCCTCAACCACCGTCTGCGAGGGGCGAACCGCCGAAAAGTCCTTATCGGTCATATCGTCGGGATCGAACGACGTCAGCGTGCCGTCCACGTCAAAAAAGAGCACGGCGGAATCGGGGCACGCATCAATCATATGGGTTCCTTTCGAGGATAAGGGCAAACGAAGCATCCATCATATAATGGAGCGACGCAACCAGAGAGGTCACCCATGGAATTTTACGCAAGCTGCCCCGAGGGCTTTGAGTCCGCACTCGCCGATGAGCTTAAACGCCTCGGGCTTTCGCATGTCCGCCGGCTGAAGGGCCGCGCTACGTTTGAGGGCGAGCTCGAAGAAGGCTACCGCGCCTGTCTGTGGTCGCGCCTGGCGAGCCGCGTGTTCGTGGTTCTTGGGCGCTTTGAGGCGCAGGATGCCGACGAGCTGTACGATAGCGTTTACGACATCGCCTGGGAGAACATCATCCGCCCCGGCGCAACCATCGCCATCACCGCCCGCGGCGTGACCGAGCAGCTGCGCAACACACGCTTCTCTGCCTTGCGCGCCAAGGACGCATTGTGCGACCGTCTGGCCGAGACCACGGGCCGTCGTGCCGATGTCGATGCCGCCGACCCCGATGTTCACCTGCTGCTTTCGCTGCGTCAGCGCCGCGCGAGCATCAGCCTGGACCTTTCGGGCGACCCGCTGTTCAAGCGCCTGCCGCCCGCAGCGACCCGCGCCGGCGAGGGCGCGCACGTGCTGCGCCCCGACTACGCCGCCCTGGTGCTGGCGCAGGTCGGTTGGACCGCGCTGTGCGAGCGCGAGCTGACGGCCGATGATTACGAGAACGAAGCCCTGCCCACGCTGATCGACGCCTCGTGCGCCGGCGGCGGCCTGCTGCTGGAAGCCGTGAACATTCTGACCGACCGCGCCCCGGGCGCTGCACGCGAGCGCTGGGGCTTTGAGGGCTGGCAGCCGCACGACGCCGCCCTGTGGGAGCAGCTGCTTGCCGAGGCACGCGAGCGCGAGGCGGCGGCGCGCGAGCGCCAGGCGCGCATCGTCGCCGTGGACATTGACCCCGCTGCCCGCAAGACTGCCGAGCGCATGGTCAAGTGCGCCGGCTACAAGCGTTTTGTCGACTTTTGCGCTGCCAAGCCAGCCACCGTGCTGGACCATGCAGGCGCTGTCGCCGGTGCCGCCGTGGTCGCAGACACCACCGAGACCCCGCTTTCGCTCATGCACGACGCCATGACGCTGGTCGGCGAGCTGCGCCGCGCGCCCGAGCTTGCCGCGGCGCCGGTCGCCGCGCTCACCCGCGATGGATTGCTGGCCCGCTCGCTCCACGCCGAGCCCGAGCGCTCGATCGCCGTCATGCCCAACAACGAGGAGGCGACCGTCGAAGTCTGGCCGTCGCTCGACCACGCCGCCGCAGCGTTTGAGGCTGCGACCAGCGCAGATGCCGAGGCCGAGGTTGCGGATACCAACGAAGTCAACGACAAAGCCGCCAGCACCCCCATGCCCGAACCTGCCGCCACACTCGACCTGGGCGACGGCAAGCCGCTGCCCGTGCTCATCCCCGAGTCCGAGCAGTTCGCCAACCGCTTGCGCAAGAACGCCCGTCTGCGTCGCAAGTGGGCAAAGCGCGAGGGCGTGAGCTGCTACCGCGTCTACGATGCCGACCTGCCCGATTACTCCGCCGCCATCGACCTGTACGAGGGCTGCCCACAGACGCCGGGCCGCTGGCTCGTCATCGCCGAATACGCCGCGCCCAAGACCATCGATCCCGCGCTTGCCCAGGCCCGCATGCTCGACATTCTGGCCATCGCGCCGCGCATCCTAGATGTTCCCGCCGAGCACGTGCACGCCAAAGCCCGCATGCGTTCGCGCGGCGGCTCGCAGTACGGCAAGCAGGGCGCCGGCAAGGGCGGCTCGGGCGAGCGCGCCAATATCGCACGCCGTCGTCTGCCGCTCATCGAGGAGGGCGGCCTTACCTTTGCCGTCAACTTTGACGACTACCTGGACGTCGGCATCTTCTTGGATCACCGCGTCACCCGCAACCTGGTGCGCGAGCACGCCAAGCAGGCGCGGCGCTTTCTCAACCTGTTCGCCTATACCGGCACCGCTACCTGCTATGCGGCAGACGGCGGCGTCGAGGAAACTGTGACGGTCGACCTCTCCAACACCTACCTGGACTGGGCCGAGCGCAATATGCGCCAGAACGGCTTTGTTGGTCCACAGCATCATTTTGTGCGCGACGACGTGCTTGCCTGGATTCGCGTCCAGCGCCAGACGCGCAACCGCTGGGACCTGATCTTTGTCGATCCGCCCACGTTTTCGAACTCATCAAAGATGGGCCGCCGCACCTGGGACGTCCAGCGCGACCATGTTGAGCTTTTGGCCGGCGTATCGCGCCTGCTCGCACAGGGCGGCCACGCCATCTTTAGCTGCAACCTGCGCGGCTTCCGCCCCGAGACGCGCAAGCTCGCGCGCGCGGGCATCGTGCTAGAGGACATTACGGCGCAGACCATCCCCGAGGACTTTGCGCGCAACCAGAAGGTGCACCATTGCTATATCGTGCGCCGCCTGCCCATCGAGGACGCCATGGCCGAAGTCGGCTTTAGCGCCGAGGAGATTGCAGAGCGAACCGAAGAGCTGCGCAACCCCGAGGCCCGCAAGCCCCGCGCAACGGCGCCCGCGCACGCGCAGGCCGGAGACCGAGGGTCGCGCGGCGACGGCAAGCCTGCCTGCGCCGGCAAGCCCAAAAAGAAGAAGTTCTACGCCAGCAAGCCCAAGGGCAGATAAACAAAGTTGCGGTGGAATACGGACTGTTTTGCCTGGAATTAGGCAAATTTAGACCGTATTTCACCGCAACTCATATTGGGATGGTGGTTGGCGATCTAGCCCTGGGTGACCAGGCGATAGCCGATACCCACGTGCGTCTGGATATAGCGCGGATGCGCCGGATCGGACTCGATCTTCTTGCGCAACGTGCCCATAAAGACACGCAGGCTCGCCAGGTCGCTCTTAGTTGCCGTGCCCCAAATCTCGTGCAGGATAAACTGGTGCGTCAGCACCTTGTCGGCGTTGTGCGCCAGCAGGCACAAGAGCTTGTACTCGATCGGCGTCAGATGCAGCTCCTCGCCATCCATCGTGGCGATGCCGGCATCAAAATCGATATGCAGCTCACCGGTATCGAACGAGCCCTCGGAGGCAACGCCGCCCGTTTGCGCATACGAAAGGCGCCTGAGCGTCGTGCGAATGCGCGCGAGCAGCTCCTCGACCGAAAACGGCTTGGTCAGGTAGTCGTCGGCACCGGCATCGAGTGCGCGAATCTTGTCCGCATCCTCGCTGCGCGCCGAGACCACAATGATCGGCATGCCCGACCATGCGCGCACCGACTCCACCACCTTGACGCCGTCCATATCGGGCAGGCCCAGATCGAGCAGCACAATGCTCGGTGCCTGCGATGAGGCGGCGGCGATGGCGGCATGGGCGGTCTCCACGGCCATATGGCGCAAGCCGTGCGCCTCGAGCGCGGCAACGATAAGATTGCGGACGGCGGGGTCGTCCTCAACGACCAAGATGAGCGGTTTCATGGCAGAGTTCGACACAGCGTTACTCCTTATCAAACGAAACGTCGGCGGCGGGAAGCCCAATCGTAAAGACCGAGCCGTGCGGGTCCGCCGCGGCAACCTCTATGCTACCGCCATGCGCCAACATAATGGATCGACAGAGCGAAAGTCCCAAGCCCACGCTGCGATGGCTATCAGCCAAGCCATGGTTGACAGTGTAGAACGATTCAAAGATCCGGCCCTGCTCCTCGGGCGCAATACCGGGACCGTCATCGGCGACGGAACATGCCACCTGTCCATCGTTCGCCATAATCGAGATCACGATATGCGAGCCCGACGGCGTATAGGCAATAGCGTTGTTCACCAGGTTCACCACCAGCTGCACCATCAGGCGTGCATCGACGTTGACGAGCGCCGGCTCGTCGCACGGCACCACCTTAAGATCGCGCTCGCGTACAGCCGGATTCACGTGGCGCAGCGCCTCCTCGACGATATCGTCCATGAGCTCGAGCGTGGTCGACAGATGCATGCCGCCGCCCTCGAGCTTTGTGATGGCGAGCAAATTCTCGACGGTGGCGTTGAGCCATTGCGCATCCGAACGAATGGAAAGGAGCATGCCGCGGCGCGTCTGGCTATCGAGCACGGCCGTGCCGGTCGAACCCTGGTCGAGTAGCACGTCGGCATTGCCCGAAATGCTGGTAAGCGGCGTGCGCAGATCGTGCGAGATGGAGCGCAGCAGATTGGCGCGCAGCTGTTCGTTTTTGGCGAGCACCGCCGCCTCCTCGCGGGCCTCCATGGCGCGGGCGCGATCGAGTGCCAGCTCGCCTTCGCTCACGATGGCGTCGGCAAGTGTCCGTTCCTCGTGCGTCAGCACGTCGGGCTCGGCAACGATAGCCAGCACGCCCACCACCGAGGCGGGGTCGCCCGAGCGCACGAAGCTGTCGCCTGCGCAAACCGTCAGGTAGACGCCATAAAACGCCGAGCCGCCATAGGTGGCATCGAGCGGCGTTCCCACATAGGCGGACGCCGAGAGCCGCGGCGGCATCTGGGGCGTCAGCTGGTGCACCGGCGCGGCGTCACCCACGGCCGTGTACGTCGCACGCGGCAGCAAGTCATCATCGTCGGCGTCGGCGCTGTACCACACGACCGGACAGCCCGAAAGACGCGCCAGCTGCGTTGCCATGGCATGCACAATCTGCTGCTGATCGGAACACCGCTGCAGCATGCGGTTGGTCTCGAGCACCATATGCGTGCGACGGTCGCTGGCGGCAGCCTGTGCCAAGGCGCGGCGCAGGGCCAACGCAATCGAGCTCGACACAAGCGAGACCACAAACATGATGAAGAACATGCCGGGATAGACGCGGTCGATAAACGATAGCGAGCAGCGCGGGTCGACAAACAAGAAGTTGTAGAGCGCTACGGCGGCAGCCGAGCTCAGCAAACAATACAGGCGGCTCCAGGTAAAGAATGCGCACAGCTGCACAGAGAACACATAGACGATCATGATGCTCGGCGCGAGACCAGGATGGTCGAGCAGCGCACCCACAATCGTCGCCGCGACCAGCAGCCCCGCCGATACGCAGGCGTCATACAGAGGGCTGCGACGTGTCAGCGTTGTGCGCCGCCACCAAAAGCTATCGGCAATATCGCCGTCCGCACGGACGTCCATCGGCACCCCGCCCCTCTCTTAAAAACAAAAACCACCACAGAGGGGACAGCACCTTTGTGGTGGTTTCCCTTGTGGTGGTTCCAAGTGTATAGCCTTTGCAGTCTGCGGTCGTTAGACAAACAGCACGTGCGCGAGCAGGGCACACACTCTTGTCCATCGAAGGCCAACTCCATGCAACCTGTCGGCGACTACGGGCGCTCGTTGGGGGCCAGGCGCTGCATCTTGTTCACAGCCTTGAACTTGGTGAACAGCGGCACATACTCAAAGCTCACGTTGGAGTTCTCCAGGCCATACCAGCGCGCCGGCGTACCGGCAAAGCGACGGATGATGTACTTGAGCGTGATGGCCGTGCGCTCGCTCGGCTCCACGTCACTCTCGGGCGCCAGGAGCTTGCGGATCATGACGAACTTAAACGTACCGATGTTGCCCGGATCCTTGTAGACCGAGTAGTCATGCACCTGCGGCGGCAGCTCGCCAGTGGCGGCCAGATCCTGAACAACCTGGCGCAGGTAGGCGTTCACGCGCTGGTTAACCTTGTAGCCCAGGTACAGATGCACGCGGAAAACATAGTCGGTGCCAAACGTCTCGACCGAATAGGCAAAGGTATGCGGTTCATCCATGGTCTCGACGTTCACGAACCACCAGGCGCGGGCGCGCTTGGGATGCTTGTCCAGAATCGAGTAGACGATATCGCGGTCGATGTAGTCGGTATTGGTGTCCTTGGTCAGGTACACGATGTTGTCGCTCATAAGCTCATAGCGATCGTCGTCGCGCAGGCGCTTGAGCTGCGGCAGATAGCTGCGCAGCGGCAGCAGCGTAAACTGACGCCGCTCGACCGCCGTGCCGTTGTACCAGCACAGCATAACGCCCATGATGAGCATGGCCATAAGAATAGTGAAATAGCCACCGTGGAAAAATTTGGTGAGCGAACTCACAAAGAAGAAGCCCTCGAGCATAAGGAAGAACACAACGAAGATATACGGGACGACCTTAAGGCCGCGATCAACATGCAAGTAGAAGAAGAGCAGCAGCGTCGTGCACATCATGGTCAGGGTAATCGCCAAGCCGTAGGCGGCCTCCATGTGCGCCGAGCTCTGGAACAGCAGCACCACGATGACGCAGCCCACAAGCATGACGTTGTTGACCATGGGAATATAGAGCTGGCCCTTGGTCTCGGCAGGATAGAAGACCTGCATATGCGGCATGAGGTCCAGGCGGCTGGCCTCGGACACCAGCGAGAAAGCGCCGGTGATGAGCGCCTGCGAGGCAATGATGGCCGCGACGGTGGAAAGGCCGACGGCAAAGGGACGCAGGCCCGGGGTAAGCATCTGGTAGAAGGGGTTGAGGTCGGCGATACCCATGAGCTCCGGGTTGCCGGCGTTGTTGATAAGCCACGCGCCCTGGCCCATGTAGGACAGCAGCAAGCAGCACTTAACGAACGGCCAGGTTGCGTAGATGTTGCCACGGCCCACGTGGCCCATGTCGGAGTAGAGCGCCTCGGCACCGGTGGTGGCGAGGAAGCAGCTGCCCAGAATCATGATGCCCGCATGGTTGTTGGGGCTCAACAAAAAGGCGATGCCGCGCACCGGGTTGAGGCACAGCAGCACGGCGGGGTGCTGGAAGACAAAGAACAGACCCGTGCCGCCCAGGAACAGGAACCACAGCGTCATGATGGGGCCAAAGGCGTGGCCGATCTTGGCCGTGCCGATGCGCTGCACCAAGAAGAGCGCAATGATGATGGCAAGTGTGATGGCCACGACGCGGGCCTGATCGTCGCCCAGCACGGCATGGACTGCCGGAATGGTGCGCAGGCCCTCGATAGCCGTAGTCACGGTAACGGCAGGCGTGAGGATGCCATCGGCGAGCAGCGCCGCGCCGCCCAGCATGGCGGGGATGATGAGCCATTTGCCGCAGCGCTTAACCAAGCTGTACAGAGCAAAGATGCCACCCTCGCCATGGTTGTCGGCGCGCAGCGAGATGAGCACGTACTTGACGGTCGTCAGCAGCGTGACCGTCCATACGACGAGCGAGAGCGCGCCGAGCACGAACTCCTCCGTGACGCTTCCGATGCCGCCGTTGCCGGCAACGAGCGCCTTGGTTACATACATGGGGCTGGTGCCGATATCGCCATACACCACGCCCAGCGTAACGAGCATCGCCGAGATGCTCACAGGAATCGCAGCGTGCGAGGCTGCCTCCTTGGCCTTTTGTTCCATAAGCCGGTTTCCTCCCAACTTTAACGTTCGAGGGGATTATAGATAATCACCCCATGTTTTAATGCAGTGTTTTCCCAGCTAGATAAACATTTATACGGCCTTTAGGCCACCGCGGCGATATGGAATGTGACAAAGGGACTGTCCCTTTGTCACATTCGTCATTTTCCGAGCCAGTTTTTGAACCACCACTCCATGGATCGGCTCATCTCGGCCATAAAGGGGCTCGTGTGCTTGCGGGTGTAGATATCCACGACGCGCTCCCCCACCTCGCGGGCATGCGGACGGAACATCGTGTCCATCTCGGCCACCTGCGCATCCATGGTCGCGGCATCGGCGCGGCGATAGCGCTCCTCGTGCACCAGGTTCACCACGGGATGCGCAATCGCCGGGCGCTCCTTGCGGGGCGTGCCGATGATGAGCATCGACAGCGGCATGGTATGGGGCGGCAAGTCCAGCAGCGCAGCAACTTCCTCGGCGTTCTCGACGACATCGCCGATATAGCAGCTCCCCAGCCCCAGGGCCTCGGCGGCGACCACGGCGTTTTGGGCAGCGATCACGGCATCCTGTGCCGCGATGGCAAAGTCGCCTAAACCCGGCGCACGGCGGGGCGCCTTGCCCGTGCGCTCGACAAACTCGGGCTCAAAGCAACCCACGTGCTCAAACAGATCGATCCACTTGGCATAGTCGACCACAAATATAAGTGCCCAGGGCGCCCTGGCGATCATGGGCTGGTGGTCGCACAGGTCGGCCAGGCGATCGAGCGTTGTCTGCTCGCGGATACTCACGATGGAATACATCATCATGGCGCCTGCCGACGGCGCGCGGCTCGCCGCATGCAGAATCGCCGCCCGCTGCTCGTCGGTCACCGCTACGGGACGGTCGTTGTCATCGCGCGCAAAAGCGCGCGTGGACGAACGGTGCTCCAAAATGTCCAGCACCGCGTTGCCCGTGGTCTCGACCGGATAGCCGCCCGCGCCCATGCCAGCGCCCACGTCGCCCGCACTCGTCATACAAACCTGCTCGTTCATCGCCTTAACCTCGCCATTTCTTTAAGAAGCCTTTACGTTTCCGTGTAATTCCCGTCCATTATCGCGCAGGTCGCCACTACATTGCGCCACACCGCCACACATGCGCGCTAATATGGCTGGTTGTTGTGCGCAGCCACCAATCGCAGCGCATATCTTGGTAACAATCGGGTAAACCCCCGCTTTCGTAGTTTTAAGTTTGTGAGGAGTCTCAGCATGTTCGCAGCCGCCATCTCGCTCGTCGGTCTTGCGGCGACCGTCTTCCTTGTCTTGCGCGAGGCCAAAGCCATTCGCGCGCAGTCGGGCACCGTTGCCAAGGGCGCTCTTGGATGGAGCGTCGCCTTCGGTCTGTTCCAGGTCTTTTTGACCATTTGGGGCGCCATGGGCCTCGTCGCCCAAAACGAGCCGCTCGCCTTTGTGATGCTCATCCTGACCAACGCCATCCTCACCGGCTGCGCCTGGGCCAGCATCGCACGCGACCGCATCGCCCCGCGCGTCTTTGCGTTCGCCGCGCCCGACGCCCCCGCCCCCACCGGCAAGCTCGCCCGTCTGCGCGGCGCCTTTGTGGGCAAACCGCTCGTCGCCGCCGTGCTGTGCCTGCTGCTCGCCGGCGTCTTTGCGCTGCTGGGCATGGAGGTCTCGTCCAACCACGACTTAACCTGGGTCTACCCCCTGTGCATACTGCTCGAGTGGGCCATCATCACCACGCTCATGGTCGGCCTGTTCTTCCTGTTCCAGCGCCGCGGCGCAGCTCCCGCCGCCCTGGCCTTCGCCCTCTTTATCCTGGGCATTGCCGAGTTCTTCGTCATCACGTTTAAATCCATGCCCATCCAGCCGGGCGACCTTTCGGCCATCTCCACCGCCGCCGCGGTCGCCGGCAACGGCTACACCTACTCGATCTCGCTGTTCTGCGTGCTGTCCATGGGCTTTACCGCCATCGCCATGCTGCTATGCGAGTACGCCGGCCTGGTAGCACCGCACCGTCAGAAGGGTGCCGCCAACGCCAAGCGCATGCTGCTCACCAACCTGCTCGTGGCGGTGCTGTGCCTGGGCGGCGTGACCGCGCATGTCACGCTTATCGACTACTACAACACCCTCGGCATCACCGTCTACACCTGGCGCCCGCTCGAGAGCTACTGGCGCGAGGGTTATCTGCCTGCCTTTATTAGTGCGGCACAGTCCATCAAGCCGCCCAAACCCGCCAACTACTCCGCCGACGACGCCAAGGCAACGCTCAAAAAGTATGCCAAGGCCTATGACAAGTCCGATGCCGCCACAAGCGACGCCCGTACCGCCGCCCAAGAGCAGTTCGATAGCGAGAAGCCCACGGTCATCGCCATTATGAACGAGACCTTCTCGGATCTTTCGATCTATCAGGAGATGCACGCCGGCTACGAGGGCCCGCAGTACTTTAAGAACCTGTCCGACTGCCTCAGCCGCGGCAAGCTCTACGTGAGTGCCTACGGCGGCGGCACCGCCAATACCGAGTTTGAGTTTATGACCGGCAACTCCATGGCCAACCTGGGCTCGGGCGTGTACCCCTACACCATCTACAACATGGAAACGACCGGGAACCTGGCAGAGCAGTTCAAGTCGCTCGGATATTCCACGACGGCCATGCACCCCAACCACGCAACCAACTGGAACCGCGAGAACGTCTACAAGGACTTTGGCTTTGACCAGTTCCTGTCTATCAACGACTTCCAGGGAGCCGACACCTTGCGCGGCATGGTGACCGACCAGGCAACCTACGACAAAATCCTTGAGCTGCTCAACCAGAACGCCGACCCGCAGTTCATCTTTGACGTGACCATGCAGAACCACTCGGGCTACGATACGGGCCTGCTGCCGGCAGATAAGCAGATGCACCTGAACATCGACACGACCGATCTGGACGCCAAGACCATCGAGGACGGCACACTCTCCGATGTCGACGAGTACGTCTCGTGCATCGAGCAGTCCGACCAGGCGCTGCGCTACTTCCTCGATGCCCTGCGCAATCTCGACCGCAAGGTGGTCGTGGTGTTCTGGGGCGACCACCAGCCGTTCTTCCCGTCCAAGTTCAACGATAAGTGGTTTACCGGCGAGGACGACGCTACGCATCAGGAGCGCCTGTGGCAGACCGACTACATCATCTGGGCCAACTACGACGTTGCCGGCTGCGACCAGGCGAGCGAGGTCGACGACCTGTCCACCAACTACCTGTCCACCCAGCTGATGCAGCTGATCGGCGCACCACTGACCGACTACCAGAAAGCGCACATGACGCTGCGCAAGTCGCTGCCCGCCATCAACTCGGTGGGCTACGAGGACGCTAGCCTGCGCTGGGCGCTCTCCTCCAACGTCACCGGCGAAGACGCCGTCGCCGCGGCGGCCACCAAGGCGCGCGAGGATTACGCCAAGATGCAGTACTACGAGATGTTCCGCGACGGCAAGAACGTGTACACCGAGCACCTCCAGACCGAGGCCAACGAGACCGACCCCAACCTGGCGCCGGGTACGACCAAGATCAAGTAGCGGCGCGTCTTACCTGGTTCGTCTGCCCGGCGGCGCGGAACGTAAGGTTCCCTGCTCGGACAGTCCTGCTCGGACAGTCCTGCTCGCACGGAGAGCACATTGAGTGCTCTCCGGCTCGTGCGGAACTCGCGATGAACCTTACGTTCTGCGTCGCCGGGCAGACGCCTCGGTGTTGAAGCGCGGCTTGTCATGGGGGCATCTGCAACATATATAAGATGAAGGCCACGTCATGTGGCCTTTTTTGCATCCGGAAACCGTGTCCCGGAATCTGCCTTCGGAATGGGACGCAGTTTCCGCTTGAGGGCCTGTTGGGAAAGCGCATCCCACTTCAAGAGTAAATTCCGGATCGCACTTTCCGCTAAGGCTCTCAACCGGAAAGTGCATCCCATTCCAAGCCTTAATTCCGGGACACAGTTTCCGGACAAGGCGTAAAGCGGAAAGTGTATCCCAGTCTGAGCGCCGATTCTGGGACACACTTTCCGAAACCCTGCCCATCTGGAAAGCCCGTCCCACGCTCAATACATCCAGCAGACGCATTGAGCGTGTCTTCCAGGACGGCCTCGTCATCGGGGTGATGGAAAATGTCGCCCCACACGCTTGCCACGGTTGCTCCCGCGAGTGTCAAGAAAAAGCCTCGAGAATTTCGGGGCTTACGCTTCTGTATTATTTCGCACGCACGACGGCGATAGATCTACTCGCCCAGCACGGCCTTCTTGGCGGCTGCCGCCATGTTGTCCAGATCTTCCTTGGTCGGATGGTCCTTCGCGGCAACCCAGTTGTCGAGCAGCATCTTAGCGCGGGCGTTGTCGGAATCTTGCTCGAGCATGGCCTCGTAGCGCTGCTTGACCGCAGGGCCCATCTTGCCCTGGCACATCGCCCAACCTACAAGCTCGGCATCATTGGCCAAATTGGAGGTCACGCGATCGATAATCTGCTGATAATAGCTCTGGTCGGCGCCAAAACCGCAGGTGCCAAACAAGAAGACGCGCTTGCCGTGCAAGGTGGAGAGCAACGCCGCGACCGAAGGCGTGCACGCGCCCTTGTCACACCAAAAACCGACGAGCACCGTGTCGGCCGCGCAGGCGCCCTGCGCCTCGAGCGCAACCTGATCTGCATCCGCATCGTCGCTCAACGCCGCGGCATGGACAAACTCAACACCCGCAGCCTGCAGAGCGCGCTTGATCGCGCCCGAAACCATCCTGGTATTACCGCTCTTGCTGTTAACCACCAAAGAGCACGTCATAGTCACGTTGCCTCGTTTCCCCCAAAACTAAAGCCACTAATGCAATTTATTAGATGAATATCTTAGTACCAACGTGACAGATGTAAACCACCTGCCGCTAATCGGTGGCCCCTACTGGGCAAACTGGCTGCGGTAAAGATCGGCATAGAAGCCGTCTGCCGCCAGCAGCTCGTCGTGTGTGCCGCGCTCGATAATCTCGCCGTCGCGCATCACCAGAATGCAGTCGGCGTTGCGAATGGTGCTCAGGCGGTGCGCCACCACAAAGCTTGTGCGACCGGCCATGAGCTCGTCGAATGCCGCCTGTACCTGCAGCTCGGTGCGGGTATCGATGCTCGAGGTCGCCTCGTCCAGCAGCAAGATCGCCGGGTCGGTGAGCATGACGCGCGCGATGCACAGCAGCTGTTTTTGACCCTGGCTAAACGTGCCGCCGTCCTCGCCAATCACCGTGTTGTAGCCCTGCGGCAGCTGCACGATAAACTTGTGCGCATGCGCGCGCTTGGCAGCTTCGATAACCTGCTCGCGCGTGGCATCGGGACAGCCGTAGGCTATGTTATCTGCCACCGTGCCCTCGAACAGCCACGTATCCTGCAACACCATGCCAAAGGCACGGCGCAGGCTTGCGCGCGTGTAGTCACGCGAGGAACGGCCATCGACCGCAATGCGGCCGGCATCGATATCATAGAAACGCAGCAGCAAATTGATGAGCGTTGTCTTGCCACAGCCCGTAGGGCCGACCAGGGCAAAGCGCATGCCGGGCTTGGCCTCGATGCAGATATCCTGCAGCAGCTTGCGGTCGGACACGTAGCTAAAGTCCACATGCTCAAAGGCGACCTCGCCCTGCGGTGCGGCAAGCTCTACAGCGTCCGACGCGTCGGGCTCCTGCTCGCGCGCATCGAGCAGCGCAAACATGCGGCGCGCCGAGGCATACGCCGCCTGGATCTGCGTAATAACGTTGGTGACCTCGTTGAACGGCTTGGTGTACTGGTTAGCATAGGACAGAAAGATCTGCACGCCGCCCACCGTAAGCGCCGCGGGCACGCCCGTGATCACGCCCGCGCAGCCGATCACAGCGACCACGGCATAGATGATGTTATTGATAAAGCGCGTGCCGGGGTTGGAGAGCGAACCCATAAACTGCGCGCGCTCGCCCGCGGTGTAGAGCTCGGCATTGAGGGCATCGAAGCTCGCTTGCGCGTTGGAGCCATAGGCAAAGGCGTCGACAAGCTTCTGCTCGCCCACGTACTCCTCGATATGACCGCCGAGCTGGCCTTGGATGCGCTGCTGTGCCGTAAAGCTCTTGTTGGAGAGCTTGGCAATAGCACCGGCTGCAAAAATGGAAAGCGGCGTGACGAGCACCACCACGAGCGTCATGGTCAGGTTGATGGAAAGCATAAACGCGAGCGTGCCCACGATGGTGATAACGCCGGTGAAAAGCTGGGTAAAGCCCTGCAGCAGGCCATCGCCCACCTGATCGACGTCGTTAACCACGCGGCTCATGAGGTCGCCGTGGGCGTGGCTGTCGATAAAGCTGAGCGGCATGCGGCTGAGCTTGTCGCTCGCCTCCACGCGCATGTCGCGCACCGTCTCGTAGGACAGGCGGTTGACGCAGTAGCCCTGCAGCCACTGGAAAGCCGCAGCACCTACGACGACAATCGCGAGCTTGGTGACAAGCGGCAGCAGCGCATCGAAGTCCACCTGCCCGGCGGCGACGATCAGGTCGATGCCCTCGCCGACGAGGATGGGCGTGTAGAGCTGCAAGATCACCGAAGCGGCGGCACTCACAAACGACGCTACAAACGAAATGCGGTGCGGACGAACATAGCCCAGCAGGCGGCGAGTTACCGCGCCCACGGGATAGCGCTCGGGATCGCCGGGCTGACGCGGGCCGTCACCCAAGTCACTGAGGTTATCGTTGCCGGACACGTTGGCCGTCATCGTGGCGACCGAACCGGAGGAAGTGTAGGGATTCATTTAGCAGCCCTCCTTTGCGCAGACGGATGCGGGGGCGGTCGGGGCGCCTGGGACGGGCGCGGGGCTTGGAGCGGGCGTGGGCGCCGTACTCCCCTGCTGACCCTCGAGCTCCTCGCGGCGAAGCTGCGACTGGCAAATCTCTCGGTAGAGCTGGCAGCTTGCATACAGCTCATCGTGCGTGCCCAGGCCCGCGACCGAGCCATGGTCGAGTACGCAAATCACGTCGGCGTCGCGCACGGTCGAGACGCGCTGGCTCACGATGATGGTCGTCAGCGGCAGCCCGCCCTCGGCGGCACCGCGCACGCTGCGCTCGCGAATGGCACGGCGAAGCGCCGCATCGGTCTTAAAGTCGAGCGCCGAGGCGGAGTCATCCATAATCAGAACCTGCGGAGAGCCCACCAGGGCACGTGCGATGGTCAGGCGCTGGCGCTGGCCACCGCTAAAGTTCTTGCCGCCCGCCTCGACCGGGGCATCTAAGCCCTGCGGCTTGTTGCGTACGAACTCGCTGGCCTGCGCCATATCGAGCGCCGCCCACAGCTCCTCGTCGGTTGCCGCCTCGTCGCGCCAGGTCAGGTTGCTGCGGATGGTGCCGCTCACCAGCGACGCGCGCTGCGGAACGGTCGCGACCACACGGCGCAGCTGGTCGAGCGGCCAGGTGCGCACGTCGGCACCCATCACGCTCACGCTGCCGGTGCTCGCATCGTACAGGCGTGGGATAAGCGAGACGAGTGTGGACTTGCCGCTGCCCGTGCCGCCGATAATGCCGAGCGTTTTGCCCGCCGGCAGCTCCAGGGTCACATCGTTGACGGCGTTGGCAGCGCCCGCGCCAAACGAAAAGCTCGCATGGCTCAAGCTCAGCGCGGGGACTGGAGCCGAGCCACCCGCCAGTTCGCTCGGCTTGGGCAGCGCGACCGGCTGGTTGCCCTCGTCGGTGATGCTCGGCTCACAATTGAACACCTCGTTGATGCGCGACGCGCTGGCGCTCGCCTTGGTAAAGACCACGACCAGGTTGGCGACGTACACGATGGAGGTGAGCGTCTGCGTCATGTAGTTCACAAACGCCATAACCTGGCCCTGCGTAAGCTCGCCCACGTTGACCTGGATGCCGCCCACCCACAGGATGGCGCACACGCCCAGGTTCATCATCAAAAACGTGACGGGGTTAAGGATCGACGAGAGCTTGCCCACCGCGATGGCAACATGCGCCTGCTCATCGGCGGCTAGGGCAAAGCGCTCGCGCTCGTGATCCTCGCGTACAAAGGCGCGGACCACGCGGGCGCCCGAAAGCCCCTCGCGGCAAATGAGTGCGATGCGGTCGAGCTTTGCCTGCAGCTGCTTGTAGTACGGAATGCAGCGCGCCATGACAAACCAAAACACCAAGCCGATGGCGGGCGTGCAAATCAAAAAGATCACGCCGAGCTTAAGGTCGATGGCAAGGGCCGCGCACATAGAGCCCACCGCCAAGAAGGGCCAGCGAATGAGCATGCGCACGCCCAGCGCCACGGCAAGCTGCACCTGGTTGACATCGTTGGTGATGCGCGTGATGAGCGACGGCGTGCCAAAGCGATCGAGTTCGGCATAGCTCAGCTTATTGATGTGCTGGTAGAGTGCGCCGCGGATGTCGGTGCCCATGCCCTGCGAGGTGAGCGCCGCCATCTTTTGGCAGACGAGCGTAAACGAGATGCCGATCACAGCCATGGCGGCGAGCACCATACCGTAGTGGACGACGGCGTTGACATCGCGTGCGCCAATACCCTTATCGATCATCTGGGCAATCACGAGCGGCGTAAGCAGGTCAAAAATCACTTCGATCAACTTACACGCAGGGCCAATCACCATATACCGGAGAAACTTACCACCAAAACGCCTGAGCAGCTCAATCATAGAAGGCGCTCCCTATCATCATCTCTCTTCAATCTGATTCATGATAGTACGGCGAGCCCTGGAGATGCGTAAGCAACTCGTTACAGATGTAAGGGCGACGGTCACTAGCGCCCAAGGCATGTAGCAGCCGATGTTTTGGCAACGCCAGCGAGCGGCACTAAGCACGGGATTCAATTCTTCAGATAAATGCGCCCTCTACGGGTGATTTTTGGACGAAGCGGTCCCGGTGCCGGCGGGCTGTTTGGTAGTCGAGCGATCCCGCAGGCAAAGCCGAGGACCAGCGAGACACCAAACAGCCCGCCGGCACCGGGACCGCTTCGCGGCACCAAAAAGCGCCCGTGCGCTCGATGGATTCGGATGCCCGACAGAGGCTCCTTATGGCTGCTTCCTTCCGGACCTGACCAGATTCGGAACATGTCGTCATCCGAACCCATCGAGCGCGCTTGGCGCTCGGTATATCTTACCCGCTCCTGCCCGATGGGGCAAGGTAGCTAATTTGGAACGGGGCCAAAAAGACTACTTTTGAGTTGCGGTGGAATAGTTCCTGTTTTACGGCCAAAGCCAAAAACAGGAACTATTCCACCGCAACTTATTGAGACTTGCCTGGATAAACTTAAATACGGCCGAGGTCGTAGGCTCGAGCGGCTGCCTCGCCGGCACAGATGAGGTTGGTTGTGGCTTCCTGGGGGTCGAGCGCTTGGTCAAGGGGCATGGGTCTGCGGCAGACCGGCAGAACCAAGTCGATACCCTGTCCATACACCGCATCCAGGTTGTCGGCACGACCGCCCACGACGGCGACCACCGGCTTGCTATATCGCTTCGCACGACGGGCCACGCCCACCGGCGCCTTACCGGCGGCGGATTGCTCGTCCATATTGCCCTCGCCCGTTATGACCAGGTCGGCATCGCGCACGCACTCGTCAAACCCAATCAAATCGAGCACCGTCTCCACGCCCGAGCGCAGCTCCGCACCGAGCGCCAGCAGCGCGGCACCCAAGCCACCCGCCGCGCCCGCGCCGGGCACGCCGAGCACCGAGCCAAATGCCCGTGCGCCCTCGGGTGTGCGCAACAACCCCTGAGCCCGCGCCCTAGCAATCGCCGCATCGAGCAGGCGGCCATAGCCGACCATCCAGCCGTCGTACCCGCGCAGCGCCTCGACGTCACCCGTCGGCAGGCCTTTCTGCCCGCCAAACACCGTCAGGGCGCCTCGGCGCCCCACGAGCGGATTCTCAACATCGGAAAGCACCACGATACGCACGCCATTCAGCGCCCGAAGCGCTGGCGCCAAATCGATACTCACCACGTGCTCGAGACCCGCAAGACCGGGGGCGATATTGCAGCCACACTCATCGACAAGATGCGCGCCCAGCGCCTGCAGCATACCGGCGCCGCCATCGTTGGTAGCGCTGCCGCCCAAGCCAATATAGATAGTCTTTGCCCCAGCACGGACCGCGCGAAGCATGAGCTCGCCCACGCCATAGGTCGAAGCCGCAAGCGCCGCCGATTCCGTGCAGGGCGAATACCCAATACCCGCCGCCTCGGCCATCTCAACTACAGCCGACTCGTGCTCGCCGTCCACCAGCATCCGTGCAGACACGCGGTCGCCCAAGGGGGCTGCAACCTCGCAGGTCACAAGCTCGCCACCGCAGGCGGCAACGGCGTCGAGCGTTCCCTCGCCACCATCTGCCAGCGGCAAAGCGCTCAGCTCGGCATCGGGCCACACCTGGCACACGCCTTCGGCAACGGCCGCCTCCGCCTGCGCGCTCGAAACGCTGCCCTTAAAGGAATCGATCGCCAACAGCACACGGCGGGGCCGGCGCTGCACAGGACCAAAGTTGAGCGTCACGTCGGCGAGATCCCCAACACCCGCAAGTGCCTCGGCATGGACGGCATGCGCCTCAAGGCTTAGACCGCAGCCGCACGCGGCGCCATCCACACCGCGCAAACCGGCAAAATAGCTGCTCAGTACCCTGCGACACTCGTCTGCCAGCACGCCGGCGGTCACATTAAACCGATGGTTCAGGCGCGAATCGGCATTGAGGTCATACAGCGAGCCCACCGCTCCCGCCTTGGCATCGGCCGCACCATACACGCAACGCCCCACGCGCGCGTTAACCATAAGCCCCGCACACATGCAGCAGGGTTCGAGCGTCACGTAGACCGTACAATCGGAAAGGCGCCAACGCCCAAGCGTCTGAGCGGCGGCGCACAGGGCCAAAAACTCGGCATGTGCCGAAGGGTCCTGGTCGAGCTCACGGCGATTATGCGCCCTCGCGACAATCTCACCCGCACGCACCACCACAGCACCAATCGGCACCTCGCCCACTGTCGCAGCGGCGCGCGCCTCCGCCAGCGCCTCGCGCATGAACTTCTCGTCGATTTCGGTGATCGTCATCGTTCGCCTTCCCTGTTGCAAATTCAAAACGATGCTATCATTACGACTCACGGAGAGATGGCAGAGCGGTTGAATGCGGCGGTCTTGAAAACCGTTGAGCGCGAGAGCGTTCCGGGGGTTCGAATCCCCCTCTCTCCGCCACCTTAGTGATTCACCGGCGTCATGGTGCGCTCAAACAGCGCATCGACCACGTCGGCCATCTCAGGTCGACGCTCAAGATCGTGGCCCGATTCCCACCAATTTGTGAACACTCGAATAATGCCACCGGCGATAAATTCCGATGTCGTCTCGAGCGAAACGGGCGCCAGGGCGTCTTCGGCAAGCGAGCTCATCACGCGCTCACGGATGGAATGCGCGATGCGGTCGCAAATCATGCCGGTCAGCATGCCCGACATGCTGCTCGCCAAAAGGTTATCCATGAGCTGCTCATGCGCCAGTACCATATTCATGGCATCGTCAAAGACCTCATGGCGAAGCGCCCGTACATCCACAAGCGGCTCCGCGTCCGCTGCGTCGGTCTGGTTTTGGGGCAAGCCCGTCATAAGCTCATCGATATAGAAGGCAAAATAATCGTTTTTATCGCGAAAATGCTTATAGAACGTCGTGCGGCGAATCAGGGCCCGGTCGCAAAGCATGGCAACCGTCAAATCCTCAAACCGATGCTCTTCCAAAAGCTCGGTAAAGGCGTCGAACAGGGCACGATAGGTTTTCTTGATGCGAAGGTCCATCCGTATCGCCATCCTCAAGGCGTAGACAGCATTCCGTAATTTGTCGCATATCTTACACCTGTACCAACCGTTCGATATTGGCGCCCCCTCCCTGGTTGAAACAAAACGCTTACCGGAAAGTTCGGCACCGCCAAAGGTTGCGGGTATACTAGATACGTTATACCAACAACGGCCGGCGCAAAACGCCGCTGCCATTCGAAACGGAGACATCATGCTTCCCGTCATCATCGGTATCGTTGTTGTCGTTGTGATCGTCTGCGCCATCGCTGGCATCTACAACAACATGGTTACCAAGCGCAATCGTATCGATAACGCCTGGCAGAACATCGACACGCAGCTGCAGCGCCGCAACGACCTGATCCCCAACCTGGTCGAGACCGTCAAGGGCTACGCCAAGCACGAGCAGGACACGCTCGCCGCCGTGATCAACGCGCGCAACACCGCCGTAAGCGCCACCACCCCCGAGGCCAAAATGGAAGCCGACAACGTGCTGACCGGTGCACTGCGCCAGCTCTTTGCCGTGGCCGAGGCCTACCCCGACCTTAAGGCGAACACCAACTTTATGCAGCTCCAGGCTACGCTCGAGGACACCGAGAACAAGGTGAGCTACGCGCGCCAGAGCTACAACGACTGCGTACTCAGCTACAACAACGCCATCCAGACGTTCCCGGCCGTTATCTTTGCCGGCATCTTCCAGTTTAAGGAGCGCCAGGGCTTCGAGGCAGTTGAAGCTGCCCGCCAGGCACCGACCGTCAAGTTCTAACAGATCCGCAGCGTATCCTTAATCGGGTATATGCATAAACCGTCCCGTCGAATGCATACTTCGGCGGGACGGTTGCTTTTTGCCCACAGGTACCCCAGAGGGCGGCGTGCAAATTTTGGAGTTTTCAGCATCCTGGAGCCCAAAGGAACAGGAACGGGCCCACAAAACCGCGTTGAAAACCCTGATTCTGAGCCCTCAGCACCTCAGGGATCACTCATTTTCTACAGGATGCGGCTCACGGCGCCTGACTTTCGCCCAAAATCCCGTATGCATGCGCACCCGGCTGCTGAAAACTCCCAAAAATGTACGCCCCGTCCCACCCCAGGCGAGCGGCAACCGGAAAACCGCGCACGCACCTCTTCCTGGTGCGCGGTTTTCCTACAGAACTGCGCGGGGTCACTAGGGCCAAGCTCCTTATGGAGCCCACACCCAGGCGCACTCCGCAGGATGAAAGAACCCCCGCCGCACGTAGTGCGCAGCGGGGGTTCTTTCATGTCCGAGGACGCGCCGGAAAGGAAGGTCGCCCTCGGGCCGAACATACAAGACAGCTTACGCGACGGTGTAAACCCAGTTGTGCTTATCCTCGACAGCACCAGACTGAATACCAGTCAGGGTCTCGCGAAGTTTCTTCATAACAGGGCCGATCTCGGTGCAGCCAGCCGGGAAGGTCACGGTCTCGTCGGCACCATAAACCTTGTTGTCAATCTCGCCGACCGGGGAGATAACAGCAGCGGTGCCGCACAGACCGCACTCGACAAAGGTGCCGGCCTTGACCTCGGCCCACTCGACGGGACGCTGATCAACGGTCATGCCCAGGTCCTGAGCGACCTGAACGAGCGAGCGACGGGTGATGGAGGGCAGGATCGAGTCGGTGTGCGACTGAGGAACAACGAGGGTGCCGTCCTCTTTCACGAACAGGACGTTGGCGCCACCGGTCTCCTCGACATAGGTGCGAGACTCGGAGTCAAGATACAGGTTCTCGGCATAGCCCTCGCGATGGGCCTCCATCGTGGGCTTAAGGGACATGGCGTAGTTCAGGCCGGCCTTGATGTTGCCGGTGCCATGCGGGGCTGCACGGTCATACTCGGAAACGCGCAGCTTAACGGGCTTAAGGCCGCCCTTAAAGTACGGACCGACCGGAGTCACGAGAATGCGGAACGTGTACTCAGGAGCAGGAGCCACGCCAATCACGTCACCAGAGCCAATCATAAACGGACGCACGTACAGGGTCGCACCGGAGCCGAAAGGCGGAACCCAGGCGGCGTTGGCAGAAACGACCTGCTTGACGGCCTCAACGAACTTGTCCTTGGGGAACGGGGGCATCTCGAGGCGCTGGGCAGAGTTATACATGCGCTCAGCGTTCATGTCGGGACGGAAGCAGACGATGCTGCCATCCTCGGCGGTGTAGGCCTTCAGGCCCTCAAAGACCTCCTGGCAGTAATGGAAGATGCCGCCGCACTCGGAGACATGCATGGTGTGGTCGGTGGTCAGGCCGCCCTCGTCCCACTCGCCATCCTTCCAATGAGCCTCGTAGCTGTAATCGGTCTTCATGTAGCCAAAGCCGAGGCTACCCCAATCGATATCCTTCTTCTCGACAGTCATATGTCGCTCCTTACATACACAGTTGCATACTCGCGAACCCGCACGCAAGGACCGAGGCCGACCGTGTCGCAACGTCGCACGCCCGGAGCGTAGAGCCGGACGGGACACGCGGGCAACATCGAAGCCGATGGCACGTCGATTCGCATGGACGAGATTGTACTCCCCGCGCGCGTCGGATAAAACGTTTTTCTTTAACTAAGTAAAGTATTTTCATTTGCTTCGGAATTCACCAGGGTAAATAGGCGTCCTCCAAGCCGCGGCGTCCGCTCGCCCCATGCGCCCCGCGACCGCCCTATCGATATACTCTAAGTCGAGACGATGATTGGAGCCCCCTTGGCTACTCAGAACAAACGCGAACACTTGACGGAAGACCTGCTCAAGCGGCTGTTGGCCAGTTCGAGCATCGACGCCTATCTGGACGAAGGCGAAACCGTCGACCAAACGCTTCCCTCGTACTTGCGCTGCCTCATCGACGAGCGCCGCATCAAGCGCTCGGACGTCGCACGCAACTCGGGCCTTAACCCGACCGTTGTGTACGACATCTTTGCCGGCAAAAGCCGCCCCGGCCGCGACCACGCCATCATGTTGGCACTCGGTATCGGCTGCACGCTTCGAGAGACGCAGCGCCTTCTGAGACTCGACAGCGTCGCCGAGCTTTGGTGCAAGGATCGCCGCGACGCCATCGTCATCTGGTGCATCGAACGCGGCATGAGCCGAGCGTGCACCGACGACGAGCTCTACCGCCTGGGTGAAAAAACGCTTCTGGGAACCAACCCGCTCAAATAGACGCCCACGTCCGCGCGAGCCCCGCAGCTCTATCGGCTCCATACGCGATTCAGTTGCCAACTGAACAAACAGAACAATCGTTGGCATATTATTTTTGGGGCATTTGCCCAGCTACCATGAAGGGAGGACGGCTTGAACGACAACCAGCTCATGCATGCCATGAGCCTTGACGACACCTATCGCGTCGAGCAGGTGCTCGCACGCGGCGAAGACGGCATTACCGAACTCGTCACGATTGACGGAGCCGGTCCCTTCGTGCGAAAGAAGATTCGACAGGAGCTTGCCCGCCGCAATGTATGGTCGGCACTCACAGAATGCAGCTCGCCCCGCCTTCCCCGCGTCGAGGCGACCTACGAACTACCCGAGCACTTTGTTGTCGTCTACGACTTTGTGCCGGGTCGGTCGCTTTCCAAAGTTATCGAAACCGATGGGCCGTTGACGCCGGAAGAGACGACATCGCTTGGCATCGAGCTTTGCGAGGCGGCCGAGGAGCTCCACAGACACGGTATCGTCCACCGTGACATTTCCCCCAACAATATCGTGGTTGCCGCAAACGGCGCACACCTCATCGACCTTGGTATTGCCCGCATGCGCGTCGAAGGGGCAAGCAAGGACACGACCTCCCTCGGAACTTGGGGGTTCGCCTCGCCCGAACAATACGGCTTTGCCCAGACCGATGCGCGAAGTGATGTCTACTCCATCGGACGCGTTCTTGGCTTTGCGCTTACGGGTGTCCGGCCCGATGACGAGGCTTACGAGCAGATTCTTAAGAAGAATCTTGATAATGCACCCGCGACGCTCGTCCATGCCATCACGCGCGCCTGCTCATTTGAGCCAAGCGCGCGATTTCAGTCTGCAGCAGAGATGGCAGGGGCGCTCGCCGGCTCGTCTCGAACGGGAAACGACAGGGCATCTTCTGGCACAGATGGGCAGGTCGACCATGCCCAAATGGCGGCGGGTACGCATGCGCCTAAGCGCAATCCAGGCAAAAGCAGGACGCGGACCTTTGGCGGCCTGTTGCTAAAACTGACACTCGTCACCGCAATGCTTGCCGGGCTGATGGCAGTCGGCGCGATTGCCATCTCGACGTTCCACGCCGGCCGAGAAAGCAGCAACGGGCCCACGTCCTCATCGCAAGCCGGCCAGTCTGGCGGCGTTTCGACATCCAAAAAAGCAAATACGGCAAGCAATGCCAACCGTTTATCCGCCGAGCTCTCGATCGCGGAATCAGGCTGGTCGGTTGATGGGCACGGGTACGTCCACTTTGGCGTCGGCCTTAAAAACTCCGACGGCCCTGCCGCTATCGCATTTCCCACCATTAAGATCTACGGATACGATGCGGACGACAACCTGATCTTTACGGATGAGAAAATCTACAGCGCCATCGAGCCCGGCCAAACCGTCTACTTTGGCGATCAGACGGGAAACGGCACCGCTCCCGCGCGCGTTGAGTTCGAGGCAGTCACACCCAGCGGCGTTACACTTGCCACCGCCACCGAAGCACCGGTGTACGAAATTTTCGATAGCACCGAATCCGCTGGGGCAGACGGCATGCAGTCATTCTTGGCAAAGCTCAAACTCCAAAGCGCTCCGAGCGGCTTTGATAAGACCCAAGTGTTCCTATCGGCTATCCTGCGCGATAAGCAGGGCAACATCGTTGCCGGCTATAACAACTTTGCCGACTGCCCCGCCGTCGGTTCCACGACCCCCGTTTCGGTCGACGTCCACAATCCGCCCACGCACGCAAGCTGCGATATTTACGCAGCCCAGTGGTAGAACCGGAGGGCACCGCGAATAATTCCGCAGCACAAAGAAGGACCGGCATCGCGCCGGCCCTTCCATACTTCTACAGCCCTAGAATCTCACGCTTCTTGGCATCAAACTCCTCTTGCGTCAAAATCCCGGCATCGAGAAGCTCTTTGAATTTCTTAACGGCCTCTATTTGATCCTCAAGCGTCCGCGCGGACTCGGCACCACCCCCTGGCACCCCCTTGGGCTCCGTCGTATCCGGCGTACAGACCGCGCCCGCGCCGCCTTCTACAGAAGCGTTACGGGGGTTGAGCATTCCCGCCAGCCCCATGCCGAGCACCATGCCGCCCGCGGCGCCAAACCCGTTCTCGCGTACGCCCTCGGCAATCATCTGCTGAGCCGCCACATCGGCTGCCTGCTTAGAAACCCCCTCGTAAGCGCTAACATCCAGCTTCTTTTTCGCATAGCTCTTGATAAGCTCGCGCGACTCATCGGAGAATTCAATGTTTTCGATGGCGACTTGCACAAGCTTGATGCCAAAGCGATCTTGCCACGACCCCGCGTTATCGCCCTCGTCCAGGATCATATGGCGAATTTCGTTGACGTGTGACGGCAGCTGCGAAATTCGGACCTCGGACGACAAGGCATTCGTGGCCACGATGAGCGAAGCCAGAAACTCTGCAATCAGCATGCTCCGTGCGCGCGGGTCGTCAAACGAATAGCTATAGACGTTCGCAGGAAGAAAATTCCTGATAAAACGCTCGGCATCCACTACCTGCAGCGACAGCTGACCATACGCGAAGACCTCAAGATCCGCGCCGTAAAACAAGTCGTTATACGCAAGCGGTCCACGCGTGCCAAACCTGATGCCGCGGATTTCGCGCAGATTGACAAACGCCACACGCTTCTGCGACGGTGACATACCCGCATAGCCGACACGACGCGCCGCCTGTCCGAGGACCATTTTGAGGACGCCCTGCTCCTCACGGTCGTGGTCATCAAAAAGCGACGCTTCGCCGTCGCGATACTCAAAACCGCCCGGTTCCGTTATAACTTGCTCGATGCCCGCCTGACTAAAAATAAACGCCGCGGTGTTCTCGGGAACAAAAATGAGCGAGCCGTTGGACAGAACGTCACTCGATCCGTAGTTTCCGCCACGCCCGTTTTGCCCAACCTTACGCACCCCCGGAGCGACAACAACGTGCTCGTCAAAATGACTGGCAGTGACAATATCTTTCCATTGATCGGTAAGGACGCCGCCAAGCGAGTCAATCGCAACATTTACAATACCCACGATTACCTCACCCTACAGCACAAACTTGGTATCGCAGTACGAACAAACAACGCCTTGGCCTTTGCGTCCCGCGACGGGCGCATGGCATCCGGGACACTTTGCTGTCACCTTTGCGGCCATGTTCTCGGCATGAGGCTTTTGCACCTTCAGAGAAGCACCCAAGGCACTGCCAATGGAGTCGCCAACTGCCCCGACAACGCCCACGGCACCGTCTACAAAATCTGCAATCTCTGCCGCAGTGCCCGAGGGAAGCTCCGAGGTATCAATAGCATCGATGTTGCCCGCCGCCGCGCGGCGCACGCTTTCGGCCCAACGGTCGGCCAGGCGCTTGCTGCCTTCGGTAAAGCTCACCGTAACGGTCTCCTCCGAAAATGCGACTCGCAGCACCGGCGTACTATTCACACGCGCTGCGATAGCCTGGGGAACATCTGCCGAACACAGAATCGAATCGAGCGGGCAGCGCTTGAGATAGCGTCGAGTTTTAAACAGCCCCTCGCAGACCGTTGCGACCAAGATTAGATTCATATTTGTAAGAACGATCTCATCGAGAGCCTCGCTACCAGAGCCAACGCCCAAGCGCACATTCGAGGTCTGCATGATGATGAGTTCGCCGGGTGCCAGATTGTACTCGTCCACGCCGCCATCCCCCGTCCAACGTTTTCCTCCCATCCTAAACACCGGGCAAATAATTTCATCAGCTGCCAACTGAATTTCTCACCAGATTCAGTTGGCAGCTGATGAAATCCCCGCAGCCCACAGCCACAATTCGAAGCAGTGTCATCCATATCGAGGGAAGGAACAACTATGGATTGGGAAGCTTCGGGCAGCAGGGATAATGGCGTCCCCCAAACGGTGTCGACGCCTGACGGCAAGCCGCCCAAAGGTAAGAAAAAATGGCCGATCGTTCTGGCAGTGCTCGTTATCCTGATTATCGCGGCACGCATCAGCTCCTGTGTGGGCGGCTGCAGTTCTTCGGGCCCCTCAAAAACCGTCGAAACATTCACCTGGCCCAGCAGCGGTCTCGCGACCGAATTGCCCAAGCCCAAGACAAACAAGGGTGAGATATACGAGAACAGCTCCGAATCTTTCTCGGCAACGCTGAAAGAGGTCTCACAAGCAGACTACGATAGCTACGTCGAAGCTTGCAAAGAAGCTGGCTATACCGATTTCTCGGGCGAAGGCACCGATGATTTTGAGGCAACGGCACCCAGCGGAGCAAAACTGACCTTGTCCTACTACAGTAGCCAAAAGTCCCTCGACATCGAACTCGAGAAGCCGCAGGACAACAGCGAACAGGCAGACGCGGCCGACGACACCGATGCGGTAGCCACTGAGTCACAGGCCGAATCCGCCCCAGCCACATCCTCGTCCGATTTCCGTGCCATGATGGACGGCTACGAGCAGTTTATGAACAGCTACGTCGAGTTCATGAAAAAGTACGAGAATTCAGACGACACCGCATCGATGCTTGCCGACTACGGATCGATGATGCAGCAGTACAGCGAGTGGTCACAGAAATTTGACAGCGTCGACGAGAGCTCGCTTTCCGCCGAGGACCAGGCCTATTACCTTGAGGTCCAAGGGCGTGTGCTGCAGAAGTTGAGCGAGGTCCAATAGCCTCGCACTCAACGCCACATATCGTTCCCACAACAAAAAAGACCCGTCATCCAAGTGGCGGGTCTTTTTGCACCAATCGGTTTTAGACGCCTACGCGTTCTGTTTGCCCAGCTTGGCCTTAACCAGGCCGACTACAGTCGGGATGATCGACACGGCTACGATGCCAATGATCAGCAACTCAAAGTGCTCCTGCACAAAGGGGATGCCACCAAAGAAGTAGCCCAGCAGTGTAAAGACCGTCGACCAGGTAATGCCGCCCAGCACGTTGTAGATGACAAAGTTGCGCCAGTGCATGCCGCCCATGCCGGCAATGAAGGGCACAAAGGTGCGGATAAACGGGAAGAAGCGGCCGAGGAAGATGGCCAGGTGACCCCACTTGTCCAAGAAGTCCTCGGACTTTTTGATACGCTCGGGCGTCATGGCCTTGACCTTGCCCGAAGCGATGATCTTTTTGCCAAAGAAGTGACCGATCATAAAGTTGCACTGGTCTCCCAGGATGGCAGCGGCCCATGCTACGGCCAGCAGGGCCACGATGTTAAAGCCACCGTTATGGGCAAAGAAGCCCGAAGCAAACAGCAGTGAATCGCCGGGAAGGAACGGGAAGAACACCACGCCTGTCTCAACGAAGATAATGAGGAACACGCAGCCGTAGGCCATAAGCGGGCCGGCGGCGATCCAGCTGGCAATCGCGGTGCGCGGGTCTTTGAGTAGCTCGGCGATAAAATTGATGAAACCCATGAAGTAAAACCTCTCAGTTGTGGGCGCGGATACGTCCAAGTTGACCAGTATACGGTTGCGGTGCCCCCTCGTGCGCAACCCCACAAAAGCATGACTCCATTACCAGCAAGTTTGCATAACTGACACCTGTCATGCAAAGCCGCCAAGATTATTCTTCCTAATCCCTAGCGAATCGCTATACTTTATTGAATCGCATTGCCATGGCGCTAAGGGAGGGCGGCCGGTGAGCTTTATCAATACCATTCGCGAGGACATCAAGACCGTCCAGACGCAGGACCCCGCCGCGCAAAACGGTCTGGTCATCTTCCTTTCCTATCCTGGCCTGCACGCCAAGTGGAACCACGTGCCCGAGCACTGGCTGTGGGAGCACGGTCATCGCTCGCTCGCCCGTGTGCTCTCGCAAATCACCCGCCACATCACCGGGGTCGAGATTCATCCCGCTGCACAGATCGGCAAGCATTTCTTTATCGACCACGCCATGGGCGTCGTCATCGGCGAAACCACCATCGTGGGCGACAACTGCGTGCTCTACCAGGGCGTCACGCTTGGCGGCACCGGCAACGAAACCGGCAAGCGCCACCCCACCCTGGGCAACAACGTCACCGTGGGCACGGGCGCCAAGGTGCTCGGCAACATTCGCATCGGCAACAACGTCAAAATCGGCGGCAACTCGGTTGTCGTCAAGGACGTGCCCGACAACTGCACCGTCGTGGGCGTACCGGGACGCATCATCAAGCGCAACGGCTGCCGCGTGTTCGAGGAGAGCTTCGACGCCAAGCAGCACCGCGAGTACATGCCTGACGATGCCGCCGAGCAGTCCGCCCTCAACCGTCAGGGCATCACCGAGAACGCCCGCCGCGTCAAAGAACTCGAGCAAGAGGTAGCCGAGCTCAAAGCCCTCGTTGCCAAACTTGTGGACGAACGCTAGACGCGGACGGCCAATGACAACATTCATGCCAGCGCAAAGGCGCGCCAGGGAATCTATCCCCGGCGCGCCTTATTTCCGATGCGACAAGGGGGCCGTCCCCATGTCACATTATGCGAACTGGCTCAGATAGAGGTCGGCGTAGGCGCCCTCGGCAGCCAGCAACTCCTTATGCGTGCCCTGCTCGATAATGTTGCCGTGATCCATGACCAAGATCAGGTCGGCGTCCACGATCGTCGACAGGCGATGCGCGATCACAAAACTCGTGCGCCCGCGCATAAGCGCATCCATAGCACGGCCGATGGCGAGCTCGGTGCGCGTGTCCACGCTCGACGTCGCCTCGTCCAGGATGAGAATCGCCGGGTTGTTGAGCAGCACGCGTGCGATGGTCAGCAGTTGACGCTGCCCTTGGCTAATGCTCTCGGCATCGTTGGCCACCCGCGTGTCATAACCCTGCGGCATGGTGCGCACAAAGAAGTCGACCTGCGCGGCGCGCGCAGCCGCCACGATCTCGTCGCGCGTCGCCTCGGGACAGCCGTAGGCGATGTTTTCGGCAATCGTGCCGTCAAACAGCCAGGCGTCCTGCAGCACCATGCCAAACTGCTGTCGCAGCTCACCGCGGTCCATACAGCTCGTGTCCACGCCGTCGAGCGTAATGCGGCCGCCATCGATCTCGTAAAAACGCATGAGCAGGTTGATGAGCGTGGTCTTGCCTGCGCCCGTGGTTCCCACCACCGCAATCTTCTGGCCCGGCTCGGCGATAAACGACACGTCGCGCATAAGCGGCTTGTCGGGCGAATAACCAAAACGCACGTGCTCAAAGGAGACGCGGCCCTCAATGCGACCCGGCAGCCTGGCGGCCTCCCCCGGCAGCGGATCGGCTTCCATCTCGGGCTCATCGAGCAGGTCGAACACGCGCTCCGCACTCGCCAGCGCGCTCTGCAGCGAGTTGAAAGTGAACGACAGCTGCGTCATGGGTTCGGACGCCCCGTAGATAAACTGGAAGAACGCCTGGAACACGCCGACGGTCATGTGGCCGGCGACCAGCATGCTGCAGCCCACCAGCGCGATCACGATCTGCGCCAAACGGCCGATAAAGCGAACCGCAGGGCCTACGGCATTGATCATAAAGTCGGCCTTGGTACTCACGCGCGCTAGCTCCCTCGAGGCCTCGTGCACCTCGGCAGAGCTCTGATGCTCGCGGTTGAATGCGCGAATCACCAAACGGCCTGAATAGCCTTCCTCGACCGCGCTCGTGATTTTGGACACCCACTCCTGACGCTCGCCCGTCACATCATGCGTTCGGCGCGAAACCACCTTGGTCACCAGCAAGGATACCGCCGTAAAGCCCAAAAAGACCAACGTGAGCTTGACGCTATAGACAAACATCATGATGATGGCACCCGTCACGGTACCGATCGATACCAGCAGCTGCAGCAATCCGCGCTGCATACTCTCGGACATCTTGTCCAAGTCGTTGGTCGCACGGCTGACCACTTCACCGGGGCGATGCGCGTCAAAGTAGGCGAGCGGCAGGCGGCTGAGCTTCTGCGCGATGCGGTTGCGCAGACGCAAGTTGAGTCGCTCGGCGACGCTCGACATCAAAAAACTCTGCAGCGCATAGAACGATCCGGCGGCCGTCCAGATCAAAAAGTAGACAAAGATGGTCTTACCGCACTGGTCCCAGGTGATGCTGAAGGTCGTTCCGCTGGCAAACGCCACCTGTATATGGCCCCACAGCTCGTCGATAACATGGGCGCTATATGCCGGCGCGGCGGTGTTAAAGATGACGTAGAACACAATGCTCGCGAATACAATATAGAAGCGCCAATGGTCGCCGGCGGCCTCGCTCCACAAGCGGCGCACCGTCGCCCAGGTATCCCGGGGCGTCTCGTCCTCTTCTTCGTCGTCCACGTCGCGCATACGCTCTGCCTCGGCACGGGCGCGCTCGTCCTCGGCGCGCTCGTTTTCCTCGTACAGCGCCTGGCGACGAGCCTCGCGCTCGGCCGCGGCCCTGGCGGCGGCATCCAGCTCGGTCGACGCGGCAGACTGCTCGACCGCTTCCTCGGCCGCGTCCACAACGACGGCATCGATAGCGTCGCTGCGCTTCTTGAGCTCCTCGGTCATGCTACTCACCTCCCTTCATCTGCGATTCCGCGATGGCGCGGTACACCTCGCAGGTTTCCATAAGTTCCTCGTGCGCGCCCAGGCCCACGACCTCGCCATCCTTGAGCACGACAATCTGGTCGGCATGCAAAATCGTCGAGATGCGCTGCGCGATGATGAGCACCGCGGCGTTGCGCGTCTCGTCCTGCAGCGCATGGCGCAAGGCCGCATCGGTCTTAAAGTCCAGGGCCGAAAAGCTGTCATCGAAGATATACAGATCGGCATGCTTCATGAGCGCACGGGCGATTGCCAGACGCTGGCGCTGGCCGCCCGAAAAGTTCGTACCGCCCTGGGCAACCGGAGTATCGAGCCCCTGCGGCTGATCGAGCACAAAGGTGCTCTGGGCAACCTGCAGCGCATGAAGCATGTCCGCCTCGGTCGCGTCCTCGTTGCCAAAGCGCAGATTGCTTGCCACGGTGCCCGAGAACAGCCACGCCTTCTGCGGCACATAGGCGATGCGCCCGCGAATCTCATCTTGCGAAAGCTCGCGCAGATCGATGCCGTCCAGGCGAATGGCGCCCTTGGTGGCATCGTGGAAGCGCAGCAGAAGCTTTGCCACCGTCGACTTGCCCGAGCCCGTCGAGCCCACAATCGCGGTCGTCTGACCGCGACGACAGGCAAAGCTCAGGTCGCACAGGGTATCCTCGTCGGCGTCGTCAAAGCGAAACGACATGTGGTCGAACACGGCAACAGCATCCGCATCGTCCTCGGAGGCAGGCGTCCCGTCACCCAGCGTACGCTCGCCGTCCACGATGCTCGGCTCAATCTCCAACACCTGCTGCGCACGGTTCAGGCACGCGGCAGCACGCGGAAGCGTCAGCACCACCATCTGGGCCATCATCACAAAGAACAGGATCAGAATTGCATACTCCAGCACCGCCGAGATACTCGCAATCTGCATGGCGTGGGCGCCCACCCGGTTACCGCCCACCCACAGCACCGCCACCTCGGCGATGTTCATCAAAAAGAAGCTGGAGCTGTCAAGGCCCACAAACAGGTGGTTGACCTTTATGGCGTTGGCGGCGTAGTCGCTAAACACCTCGTCCAGGCGCTGTTCCTCACGACGCTCCTTGTTAAACGCACGGATGACGCGCACGCCCACGATGTTCTCGCGCAGCACCACGTTCATGCGGTCGATAAAACCCTGCAATCGCATAAAAATCGGTGCCGCATTGGCAACCGTAAAGACCGCCGCAACCAGCACGATCGCAACCACGACGCCCAGAAGCACGCCCATAGCCGGATCGATAAACCAGGCGAAGATGATGCCCGCCACAGCCAAGAACGGCACGGGCAGCACCAGCTGAATCGTCTGAAGGACAGCCTGTTGAATCACGTTGATGTCGTTGAGTGAGCGCGTGATCATCGATCCGGTGCCAAAGCGCTCAAAATCGCTGGCAGACAGCTCGAGTGATTTGTCGTAGACGGCATTGCGGATGTCGCAGGCCACGTTAGCCGCCAGACGCGCCGAAAGATAGCAGCCCAGCACCGTGCCGCCGCTAGCCATGCTCGTCGCGATAAACATGTATAGGCCGTTGCATAAGATGTAGTCGACATCGCCCGTGGTAATGCCGGTGTTGACCATGTTCGCCAGCATCGTGGGAACCAACAGCGTACCGACGTTATCCACCAGCAGCGCCAGCAGCGTCACTGCGACAAGCCCTCGATAGGGCTTCAAAAACCTCATTAACAGTCGCACGACTCACCCTCACCTTGATTCTCGGCAGCGATATGCTGCTTAAAGACATCGCACTCATCGCCGAGCGCATGGGAAAATTTTTCGATTAGGCGCATGATTTCGCGCTGTTCCCAGGGCTCGAGCACTTCGAAAGCCTGTTGCTCGGCTTCTTGCGCCGGCAGCGCATATTGCTCGGCAAACCGCATGCCCGCTTCGGTCAAACGCACAACCTTGTTCTTACGGCTGCCTTCGGCAAACTCCAACGTTGCGAAGCCCCGCGCCGTCAAGGTTTTAATTGCCGAGTTGATGGTCTGCTTGCTGTAGAACCATTCGCTTGTCAGACGGCTTACGGCAATACTGCCGCCTGCCGTGCTGGTATCGACGAGCATCCAGTAAGCGCAGTCCGAAAGGCCGCAGGCGCGCGAGAACTCCGAATAGATATGGTCGAGTCTATTGAGCAACCGGTCGAAGTCGACCGGCGTAACCGCACTATTCATCTATCCCACCATTCGATTGTCCGATTTTTGACCAATTTCGTGTCTCTAGATTAGTCCGAGCTTTGACTATCGTCAACAGGTTCTCCGCAAATGCCTGCACTTTTATGACCTATCGGCAGAAAAAGACCGCCGGCGCGGGGGCGGCGCCAGCGGTCACGTGAAATTCGGGTTTCATTGCCTGTTAAGCGGCGACAGCCTCGTAGACCGTAGCGCCCGAGAAGCTATCGTGCAGGCTTTTGCCGCAAATCCAAGGCAGCTCGACGACCTCGCAGAGCGTGTTGACCAGCTCGGAGCAGTCAGTAAAGTGGCCCTTATCGTTGAGGGCCTCGCAATCCTGAACACGCCAATAGCCATCGGTGTGCGTGATGTAGTACTCGTGATCGTCAATCGTCACAAAAGCGCGTGTCTTGGAACGCAGCAGCTTCAGAAATCCTTCGAAATCGGTCTCGACGACATCTCCAGCCTGGAACATGATAGTTACCTCCTGGCCCGGCGCCACCACGGCGCGTTGATAAACGTTGGTACTCCTTTAGTAAAACCTTTATCAGAGGTTATGCGTTCGTCATTTAGGCAAGTGGTAAAAACCGCAGGGCAGACGGGATAAAACGTTTAACCATCCCATTGGCTTGTCACATTTTGAAGGTACTTTTATGCAAACCTACTTACCCAATTGGAATCTCTCCTGTTGCCGGGCACTTGACCGTCTATCGTTTGAGCCCGACGGGTATGAACGGGGCATCTGCAACTCCACCGCAAGGAGACACCATGGAGACTATCGAAGCGCTCATTCACCGCCGCAGCTGCCGCAAATACAGCGATCGTCCCGTCGAGGCCAAAAAGCTTGCACGTATTATCGAAGCCGGCCAATATGCACCGAGCGGCATGGGCCGCCAGCCGGTGACGTTTGTCGCCGTCACCGACCCCGCGACCGTCGAGCGTCTCTCACAGCTCAACGCCCAGGTCATGGGCAGTAACAGCGACCCCTTCTATGGCGCCAAGACCGTTGTGGTGGTGCTGGTTGACCGCAGCGTGCCCACACATCTGGAAGACGGCTCGCTCGCCATGGGCAACTTGCTCAACGCCGCCTATGCACTGGGTGTCGATTCGTGCTGGATTCATCGCGCGCATGAGGTCTTTGACTCGCCCGAGGGCCTGGAGCTGCTGGCCAGCTGGGGCCTGCCCGCCGACGGCAGCCTGCGCGGTGTCGGTAACTGCATTCTGGGCTATGCCGAGGACACGCTACCCGAGGCAAAGCCGCGCCGCGACAACGTGGTGTACGTTAGGTAATTTGTTCCGCCGTTCTACCGAACGGCGGACCTGCTGACGCTGCGCGGGCCGCATTCACGCCAATTTGACGTTCATTTTCGAGGGCGCGACCAGAAGGTCAGCGCCATCTCATTTCACGTCACCTTGGCGCAAATGCGGCCCGCTCGCTGTTGGCGACTGACATCGAATGAGCTGCTGCTGGCATTCGACACTCGGGCAGCTAAAAGGCCCCGTCCCAAATTTGCTACCCCACTAGCAACTTATCTTGCCGATGGATTTGTCGTCGTTTCATTCGTTCGAGTCGCTTCGGCGCCATCGCCCTGCTCGCCTTCATCCTTTTGAGCATCGGCAATGGTGGCAGCGGCTGCGACCATGCCGCGCTGGGGCGCGACGCCCGTCTGGGTCTGAACGCCCTCGACAACTTCTGTGCCTGCATGCGCGAGCTCGGGCGACTTAAACATTGCGTCCAGATTGGCCCCGCCGCCGGCGTAACCGAGCGCCGCGAGCGCGATGACAATCACCGCGACAACGACCGCGATCGGAACATAGCGATGCCAGCCTGCGGGATTGAGGCCGCTACGGCGAGCAGCGCCACGGCTAATGTAGCCGAGCGTTCCATCGTGCTTGAGCTTTGACCCCACCACACGCTTACGGCCCCACAGCGATGATTCGGCCTGCATGGCCAAGCGAGCGCTTGCCGAAGGATAACCATATTTAGTGCGTTTGAACGAGCCGTCGAACCCCGAGGCGCTTTTGCCCCACGTCCGTGAAGTCGTGCGACGGTTGACCGGCGCCGCGGGCTTTCGAACCCGATTTGTTTTTGAAGTCTCCGCCATACTCCCCGCACGCCGTAACACAGTCGAAACAATACTGCTTTGGACTGTATCACACGCGCCGCGCGCGGTCACGGGCGCCTCGCTTAACGGTCGTCGTCCTTCAGCAGGCGCCACAGGGTCGTACGGCTTATGCCTAGCACTTCGGCAGCTCGGGTCCTGTTGCCGTGAAGGTGACCTACGACCAGCCGCGCGATATCGCGCTCGGTATCGGCCAGTGGGCGCAAGATATACAGATCGCTATCGAGCGTCGGGGCACCAAAGGTCGCGGTCTTGATAACGTCCTCCTGAGCGAGCACCTCCTCCGCCACCGCCCGCTCGGCTGTACCCGTCCTCACTAATATATAAAGTCGTTCCGAAACCTCACGAAGCTGTAGATAGTTACGGGGCCATCGATAGGCATCGAGTGTCTTTGCCGCCCCGGACGACAAGGCGGGTGTTGCCGTCTCAAACATATCTGCCAGATACTCCAGATAGCGCGCAACCTTTTCCGACGCGCCGCCCTGCTCGGCAATCGCCGGCGCCACACTCACTGCACAGGCCAGACGCTCGGTTACAAAAGCAGCCTGATCGCTTTCGCCGCCGCCTGGCATGTCGTTTGCCGTCAACACCACATGGCAACGAGTTGCGAGCGCCGTGTCGATCATTGCGGACACGAGCTCGCGCAGGCGTTGGGGGCCAACGGCATGCCAGCCGCCCATGCAAAGTGTCAGCCCCGTTTGGAATAGCGGCGATTCGGAACTTTTGAGCAGATGGCGCCAACCGCGATCCGTAAGCTCATCGAGCGCAACGGACACAAAGGGCTGATCGGCATAGGGTCCATCCAGGTACAGGCGTTTTGCAATCTGATCCTGTCCCGCGCCCAGCTCGCCCTCGAGCATAAGGGGCACTCCGCGCGCATAGCTCTCCCGTACGGGGGCAGCGACCGCTGCCGCATCTTCGACGATGCCGTACGCGCTCGATTCGTAGCGGGCCTCAACTTCGTCGGCGTTGAGCCACTCGATGCCCGCATGCGCCGCGGCGGCGCGCACCTCGCGGACCACGATGACCCAAAGGCCCCCGCCCTCTTTGTCGGTGGGGCGAACGGTCAGGCTCAGGCGCGTACCCGCACGCACCATAACCAGACGCGCGCCGTCTCCTATGCGGTCGAGGCGCTCAGCGACAAAAGCCGCCACATCCCGCTCAAGCGCCGCGTCATTCATGGTCGAGATCGCGACGTCCCCACGCGCATCGATTGCCAATGCCGAGGCCCCGGCAGCAGCTAGGGCATCGGTCAAGATGTTCAGCTTGGCATCGCTATCCATGATTTGCCCCTGTCCGCTGCGACGTACAACCGCCGACGGTCGCACGACCGAGTGTTTCAAAATTGAACGATATTGCTCACCAAACACTATAGGGCAGAAAGCGCCATCCTGCGAGTATAGGTGTTGCCCCGCATCGCCATCCTGGCGGGGCGATAAGAGCTCTTCGGGATCTATTAACCTGCGGACAAGCCATACCCGCAAGAGCTCCTATCGCTCCACCGCGAGGATGCGGCCACCGGCAACCAGCACGTAAATGGGCTACTTCTCTACCAGATTCCCAGCACGTGCTGCATTCCCAAACCCATGCACGCAATGCCAATCCAGCAGCAAAAGCCCAATGCGATGGGCTTGCCGCCTTTTTTGACCAGCTCGACGATATCGGTATTAAAGCCAATAGCCGCCATGGCCATCACGATAAAGAACTTCGACAGCTCCTTGATGGGCGCCGTAACGGAAGCGGGAAGCTGAAACACTGTGGTGACCACACTCGCCAGCACAAAGAACAGCACAAACATGGGAAACGCGCGCTTAAGGGAGAACGTGCTTTTGGCGTCGCCGCCGGCCTTGCGCGCCAGATGCATCTGCCAGCATGCGAGGACCAACGTGATGGGAATAATAGCCAGCGTCCTGGTGAGCTTGACTACCGTAGCGCTCTCGAGCACATTGGCGCCAGGATGCATACTGTCCCAGGCGCTCGCCGCAGCCGTTACAGACGAGGTGTCGTTGATAGCGGTACCGGCAAACAGGCCAAAGCCCTCGTTGGTCAGCCCAAGCATGCCTCCAAGCGTTGGAAACACGAGCGCCGCGATAACGTTAAACAGGAAGATGACCGAAATAGCCTGGGCAATCTCGCGATCGTCGGCATCGATGACAGGCGCGGTCGCGGCGATGGCGGAACCGCCGCAAATCGACGAACCCACACCCACAAGCGTCGCGATCTTGCCCGGCACGTTCATAACGCGGCAGAGCACAAAGGCGATGATGAGCGAGGTCAAGATCGTAGCCACGATAATCGGCAACGACTGGGCGCCTTTGGACAGAATCTGCGAGAGGTTCATGCCAAAGCCAAGCAGGATAACCGCGTACTGCAAGACTTTTTTAGACGTAAAGGTGACGCCGGCGGCGAGCTGTTCTCGACGATTCTTGGGAAAGGCGAGCGCCAGAACCATACCAAAGAGGATGGCAAATACCGGCCCACCGACCACCTCAATCTGTTTGCCGAGCAACGACGCAGGGATGGCGATGATCAGGCAGAACAAGACGCCCTTCCAGCGCTCGCGTACGATATTTACCAGTTGCATACGGGATTCCTTCTTTCTATTTCACGTTTGCGACGGCTTATGATACGGCAACATTGAGCACAGCCATACGCAAAAACAGACTAAAATGCCGCAATAGTTCTCGGGCAACAACCGAATTACCCAGCGCGGAGAGCTGATTCGCGGCATAATTAACAACTGACATATGAGTGTGATAGAACAGTTGCGAGGCACTATGGAAGAATCGATGCACGTCGGCGAGCAGGAAACGAGCCTACAGGACCAGTCCTACCACACCATTCGACGCAAAATAGTTTACCTGGACTACAAGCCGGGCGAAAAGTTGGGCGTCAAGCAGCTTTGTGACGACCTAGATATGGGGCGCACCCCTGTGCGCGAGGCACTGGTGCGTCTGGCGCAAGAGGGCCTAGTGCGCACCGTGCCCCAAAGCGGCACCTATGTCTCGCCCATCAACCTCACCCTTGCCGAGAGTGCCTGCTACATTCGCGAACACCTGGAAAAGCAGGTGATTGTGGAGTGCTGCGCCCGTGCCACCTCGGTAGGCGTCGAGCAGCTCGACCGAGCCATCGCGCTGCAGGAAAAAGCCATGGCCGAAGAGGACCGCATCGGCTTCTTTTTAAGCGACAACCTCATGCACCGCATGATCTTTAGCATCGCGTGCCGCAGCACCGTGTGGTCGTGGCTCGAGGCGACCAATGCCGACCTGGAGCGCTTCCGCTGGCTGCGCGCCGCTACGCAGGCGCTCGACAATCAGGAGATTGTTAACGAGCACAAGCAAATCCGCCGCGCCATCGCCGGTCGCGATCCTATCGAGGCAAGCTTTTTGGTCAGCAAGCACCTGCATATGATGTTCCGCAACCAGACCGAGGTCCTGGACCAATATCCCGAGTACTTCGAGACCAGCAAGCTCCGCTAACCTGCCAAAAAGGGACAGGTTTATTTTGGCAGGTTTTATCTGGGCAAATGCAACAAGGCCCGGCTCCGCTGCAACGAAGCCGGGCCTTAGTTGTTAGGACGTAGGAACTCGATTACTCTACTGTGACACTCTTGGCCAGGTTGCGGGGCTGGTCAACGTCGCAACCGCGCAGGATGGCAACCTCGCGGGCGAGCAGCTGCAGCGGAACGCTCGCCGTGATGGGGCTGAATACGTCACGGACGGACGGCACGCGAATGACGCAGTCGGCGATCTTGTTGATTTCCTCGTCGCCCTCGGTAGCAACGACGATGACCTTGGCGCCGCGCGCCTTGCACTCCATGAGGTTCGACACCGTCTTGTCGTATGTTGCGCTCTTGGTTGCAACCGCGATAACGGGGAAACCCGGGTCGATCAGCGCGATAGGGCCGTGCTTCATCTCGCCGGCAGCATATGCCTCGGCATGCAGGTAGCTGACCTCCTTGAGCTTGAGCGCGCCCTCGTAGGAAATGGCGGCGCCCATGCCGCGACCCACGAACAGTGCAGACTGCGCGTCCTTGCAGACAAGCGCGGCCTCGTGCACGGCCTCGGTCTGCGTATCCAGGATCCACTGGATCTGCTCGGCCGTATCGGAAAGCTCGCGGAACAGCATGCGCGCCTGCTTGGTGGTCAGACGGTACTTAACCTGCGCCAGCAGCAGGGCCAAAAGCGTAAGGCTCACGACCTGACCGATGAAGCTCTTGGTCGAGGCAACTGCAATCTCCTTGTTGGCCTTGGTGTAGATAACGCCGTCGCTCTCGCGCGCCACCGGGCTGCCCAGCACGTTGGTGATGCCAAAGACCTTGGCACCCTTGATGCGTGCATCGCGAATGGCGGCAAGGGTGTCGGCCGTCTCGCCCGACTGGGACACGGCCACGACAAGCGTCGTCGGCGTGATGATGGGGTTGCGATAGCGGAACTCGCTTGCCGCCTCGACCTCGGTAGGAATACGAGCCCAACCCTCAATAAGGTTCTTGGCGATAAGTCCGGCATGGTAGCTGGTGCCGCAGGCAATCACATACACGCGGTCGATATCGTTGAGCTCCTCGAGCGAAAGGCCCAGCTCGTCGATATCGAGCTCACCGGCGGGGGTCATGCGGCCCACCAGGGTATCACGCACGACGCGAGGCTGCTCATGGATCTCCTTAAGCATAAAGTCGGGATAACCGCCCTTTTCGGCCATATCCAGGTCCCAGTCGATATGGGTAAGCTTGGGCTCAATCACGTTGCCAGCCTCGTCGGTATACTCGACGCCTGCGGGCGTAAGCTTGGCAAACTGACCGTCTTCGAGCACCACGACATCGCGGGTGGCATCGATAAGCGCGATCACGTCGGAGGCAACGTAGGAGCCGGTTTCGCCGACACCGACCACAATCGGGGAGTCCTTGCGGGCCACGGCGATCACGCCGGGCTCATCGGCAGAAACGGCGGCCAAACCATAGGCGCCCACCACGTGGGTGCAGGCCTCGCGCACAGAAGCCATCAGGTCGTGTGTCTCGGCATAGGCCTCTTCGATCAAGTGCGCAAAGACCTCGGTGTCGGTCTCGCTCTTAAAGTGATGGCCGCGGCCCTCCAGCTCCTCACGCAGCTCGGCGAAGTTCTCGATGATGCCGTTGTGGACGATGGCGATGCGACCGTCGCAGCTGGTGTGGGGATGGGCGTTGACAACGGAGGGCTTGCCGTGGGTAGCCCAGCGGGTGTGGCCGATGCCGCAGGTGGCGTCGCTGTCGACATTGGTAAGTTCGCTCTCCAGGCCCGCGACCTTGCCCACGCGGCGAATGACGTCGAGGTGAGCCGCCGTGCCCTCGCCCACCTCGAGCGCGACGCCCGAGGAGTCATAGCCGCGATATTCCATACGCTTAAGGCCCGTGACAAGGATGTTCTTTGCAATATCAGAGCCGGTGTAGCCGACAATTCCGCACATAGGATAAATCCCTTCGCTCGCGTGACTGCAAAACGTCCACGCACAAGGGGCGCTGAGACGTATAACGTTCGAGTATTGTACTCACGCAAGCGCAAGCTGATATACCAGAAGTGGTATCTCAACTTAGATACCACCCGATGCACACACCCCACCACCGCAAAGGGGACAGGCACCTTTGCGGTGATGGGCACTCCCCTAGGGACGCAGACGGCGTTCGAGCCGATTGCCCAGGGCCGTGAGCGCCATGACAATAACGTAGTAGACCACGGCCACCACTAAAAACGGTTCAAAGGATCGATAGGTGAGCGCCTGCACGCTCTGGGCGGCGCACATCATATCCATCAGGCCGATGGTTGCCACCAGCGAGGAGCTCTTGAGGACCGTGATCACTTCGTTGACCAGGGCGGGGGCAATCGAGCGCATCGCCTGCGGAACAACGATCTTGCGCATCGTGGGGGCATAGCGAAGCCCGATGGCCCGAGCGGCATCGTACCGCCCCCGGTCAACGTCCTCGATACCACCGCGTACCGTCTCGGACACCGTCGCTGAGCCGTTGAGCCCCAGCGTAATGGCACCGGCGGCAAACATCGAAATATTAAAGCCCGTGAGCTGCGGCGTCGCAAAGTACGCCAAAAAGAGCAGCACGATGAGCGGCACGCCGCGAAAGATAGAGGTGTAGAAGTTGAGCACCGCGCGCAACGGGCGACAGGGCAAAACCTTGAGCACGGCAATGAAAAAGCCCAAGGCGAGCGCTATGACCAGCGCGGCGGTCGTCACCTGACAGCTCACGACCAGGCCGCTCGTAAACATTGGCATATATGGTTCTAGCAGTTCAAACTTCATCAGCATGCCCTTGGCGCGCGCCTCACCGGCTCGCTATTTTCCGGCAACCGTCGACGTGCCGGAAGCGGAATAGTCGCCGTTCCACATAAAGTCGGCGCCCACATACTGCTTGATGCAGTCATCGATGGTGCCGTCCTCGAGCATCTCGCCGATGCACTCGTCAAGCGCCGCGACAAATCCGGCACCCTTCTTGGCCATCAGGCGGTACACGCCCACATGATCGCTCGTCTCGGAGCGATCGAGCAGGCCCAGCACCAGTCCCTCGTTCGCATCGCGCATGGACTGGCCCTCGGCGCCGTCGCACAGGTAGGCATCGATGCGCCCGGCGAGCGCCTCTTGCAGGCACTGGTCGCCACCGTCGTACGTGTGAATATCGGCATCGGGCATGACCTTGGCGATGAACTTGTTCTGCACGGTACCGGTGGTGCAGGAGATAGACTTGCCGGCGAGGTCCTCAACGCGCTTGACGGGATCACCGCCGAGTGTGAGAACGCCCACGAGCGGCTGATAGTAACCGCGTGTGAAGTCGTAGGTCTGCTCGCGCTCTTCGTTGGAGCTCATCGCCATGGTAAAGACCTTGTCATCGCCCTGCACCGATGCAAGCGTGGCGGCAAAGTCCTGCGGCTCAAAGTCATAAGAAAAGCCCAAGCGCGAGGCCATCTCGTCGGCAATGGCGATATCCAGGCCGACAACCTTCTGCTTGCCGTCCGACTGCGTCTCCAGATAACGATAGGGTGCAAAGGCGTCGTCGCCCACAAAGGTGAGCTTGGCACCCTTGATATCATCGCCCGCAACCGCGGCAGAACCAGCGGCAGAGCCCTTGTCAGCGCCACTGTCAGCGCAACCGCTCGTCGCAACCATTGCAGCGCCGGCGATCAAGCCCAAGAAATCACGACGAGAAACAGAGCGAGTCTTACCAAGCCTTTCAATCTACGATCAAAACGGCTTCTATTGTAGACACTCCACTGTTTAACGCGCAGCCCAGCCGCGCCAAAACCGCCACAAAAGGGACAGGCACCTTTGTGGTGGTTCGATAGGCAACGGCTATGCGCTTTGCTTTGGAAAGGTCGTTGCAAGCGCCGCCGTGGCAAGCCCCGCCACAACGTAAAAAGCGGTGGCTGCGGAGTTCGCACGGACCTCGTCGTTATCTGCCAAGAGCTCCCCTTGCGCCTCGAGCGCAACGTCCATGGATTCCAAGCGCGCCGTAAATGCCGCGTCGCTTTCAAAGGTGTAGACAACCTCTTCGAGCGCCGCCTTGTCTTGCGTGTCGACCATGCCGCTCGCCTCGATGCGCGCATCGAGGCCGGTGTTGACGGCAATAAGCAAAACCGAACCCATGGCGGCGGAGCCCAGCGCAAGGCCGAGATTTCGCGCGGCGCCCTGAATGCCACCCGACTGCTGGGCATCACTCGGCGGTACAGCAGAAGCAACGATGTTGTTGGCCTGCGAGTTCACCAAGCCAACGCCCACGCCGCCAAAGAGCGTACCGACCACCATAATGGGCGTAAGCTCGGACACGCGCACGCCAAACGCCATACTCACGCAGGCGGCGGCCATAAACACATAGCCCACACGAACCACAGACCAGGGCTTGAGCTGCGGGAACTTGCGCGGCACAAACATCGCGAGCACCAGCATGGGCACGCCCGAGATAATGCCCAGGAGCGCGGTCTGCATACCGCCGAGGCCAACCACAAGCTGATAGTACGAAGTGCCCACCAAGCCCTGAGCGCCCATGTAGAAGAACGGCAGGGCAATGGCCACAACGCCGGCTCGAACGGTGGCGTTGCGCACAAAGCTCGACGGCAAAATTGCTATGCCGTGCGTCCGCTCCATCCAACGCTCGACCGGAATCAAAATCACCAGCAACAGTATGCCGACGCCAACGATAGGAAGCGCAGGAGAGACGCACGCGATTGTAAAGGGCGCCTGCGGCAAGGGAGCAAACACGCCCCAAGTCGAGATGCGCGAGAGGCCGTACATAACGGCGAACAATCCCAGAGAGGCAATAACTGCACCCGGCGCGTCAAACTTGCCCGTATGCAGTCCGCCGCCCGTCGGCAGCTTCGCGCTCGCAACGAGTAGGGCCACAAAATAGGCAGCAAGCACGCCAAAGGTCACGCGAAAGCCCGCAACATCGACCAGAATGCCCAGCGCGATGGGAATAATCGTCGCAAGCGCCGCGGACGCAGCGATCACGCCGTACGCTTGCTTGCGTTCCTCCCCCTCGTACAGCATGGACACCATGCCGAGTACCGAAGGGATAATGAGGCTTGCGCCCAGACCGACCATCAATCGGCCGCCCCAAATAAGCAGCTCAATGCTCGGCGAAAACGCACACAGCAGCTCGCCCACCACGGCAAGCACCAATCCGGCGCGGAAATTGCGGCACCACCCGATGACCATGCCGAGCAAACCGCTCGCAAGCATAAAAGTTCCTGCCATAAGCGAATAAACCGTGCTCGCCATCTGAACGTCGGAGAGAGGGCATCCAAACACGCGCATCATCTCGGCCATGGCAACCGAAAACGCGCCGTTATCTGCCGAGGTGCCCACCTGAGCGCATGCCAGCACGATCAACGGCGCCAGACGTGCCAAACGAGAAGGTGCCGCAGGCTCCATCCCCGAACTCGAAACCGCGCGATCCATGCACATCACCATCCGCTTTTTCATTCCGTATATGCGGCAAGGATTTAAAGCCAATCCTTCCCCTACTCATCATAAAAAATGCGTATCATGACAGGTACCACGCTCTTTTCCAGATATACGGCAAATCGAGCTTTCCCGCGATACCAGGAGCCTTCATGAGCATCAATCAACGCCAAGCCAAGCTGTTAAAGATCCTGCTTGGCCAGGCAGGATATATCCCAACGGTCGACGTTTCCGATGCCCTCGCCTGCTCGGAACGCACCGTTCGCAACGACATGCGCGCCGCCAATGCCTTTCTTACCGAAATGGGCATTCATGCGGCCATCGTCTCCAAGCGCGGCAACGGCATCCGTATCGATGGCGACAGCACGCAGCGCGACCAAATCTCGGACATCATCAAGGAACGCTCGCTCTCCATGGACGCCAGCCTCGACCGCTTCTACCGTGGCATGCTGCTGCTCACCTGCGATCACCAGCATCAGTACACCACCAAATCACTCGCCCGTGCCATTCTCACCAACAAGCAGCAAGCGCAGGACGACTTGCGTACGTGGAACGAACTCATGACGCCATTTGGTGCTCAAATCGTGCGCGGTCGCCGCATCGCCGTCGAAGGACCCGAGGAATATATTCGCTTCTTTGTCGTCTACTATCTGTTTGAGCTTGCGTCGACCGCCATGAAGCGCCGCATCGAGCCGCAACTTTTTCGAGGCAACGAACAGTTTTTCAACGACCTTATCGCATACGTCGAGCGCGAGAACCATACGCTCTACACCGACAATGCCCGCCACCAACTTGCCGTCTACCTGCAGATTATGGCCCTGCGCATTCTTAAGGGCAAAGAGGTCGGCGGTTACACCTCGGCGATTCCCGTTGTGTACGACGACGTCGCCAACCGCATTGAACAGCACTTTGGCATCGAGGTCTCCGACAACGAGCGCGGCGTCATCCGTGACCTCTTTACGGTCTCCACACGTCGCTGGACGCCGGAATTCCAGCGCACCTATCAACCCACGCCCGAGGCGGCACGCCTCACCGAGGAGTTATTCTGCGCCCTCGCCGAACGCTTTGGCGCACGGCCGCCGCTCCATCTGGAGAAGCCATGCGCTGCGCTCATCGAAGCGGGGCAAACCCACATGCGCTACGAGCGCGCCATCTCGCTGCCGCAGGAAAACACCTGGACGGTGCGGCACGACAACATGGCCTCGTTCATGCGCCTGTCCGAGGTGCTGCGCGACGCCCCCGACCTGTCCGGGCTGAATCTATACCAGACCGATGTGACGCGTCTGGCAATGCTTTTGCTCTCGTATATGGACGGCCTGTCCTCGCACGACCAATGGCGTGTCGGACTCGTGGTCAACTGCGGCATTGAGCAGGTCTTCTATGCACGTGATCGACTCGAGCGACTCATTCCCTGCATGCGAGTCGCACGCGTGCTGACCGAAACAGAAGTCGCCGAGATTGAATCAGACCCCAGGCACAGCAGCCTCGACTTCCTGGTCTCATTCGACCCCATCAAAACGACGCTTCCACTCTGCGTGCTGAGCAATGCCATCGATGACGCCGATCGCAGCCGCATCGAGCTGCTGCTCATGAAGCTTGGATGCCCCCACGCACTCGACGACGCCCCGCTTGCCGGCGGCCTTCCCGAGCGCGAGCTCGATATTTCGCACGCGCGCATGCTCACGCGGACCCTTCACGCGGCACTCATCGAAGACGGGCTCTGGCGCGGCACGCTCTCCGACTTCTCAAGCGTCTTCGAGATGTTCTCCTTTACACGAGGACCGTGGCTCTTGCTGACCGTTTGTTCCCAAGACGTCGCCCAAACTGGAGCCGTGCATTACCGCGTGGAAACGCGCGTCGGCTTTACCGGCGACCGACTGCAACATATCCTGGTGCTCTGCGTCGCCCCGGGCGACGAGCGCATCCTTACTCCAGCTACGCAGCGCTTCCGAGAGCTCGCCTCCGATGCCGGCCTTGGGCGGTAAGCCGCCCAAACGCCTGTCGCGCGAACTCAAGCAAACTATCCCAAACCCTTAAACGCAAAGGACCCGTCGCCGCCCCTGCAGCCACGGGCCCTTCTCTATCGTCTTCGGTCTAGGCCACAGCGAAGCTAATTACGAGCCCAGACGGTCTCGCCCTCTTTGACCGTCTCGAGAACGCGAAGGTTGCGCACCTCATCGAGCTCAATCTTGAGCGGGTTCTTCTCGACAACGCAGAAGTCGGCCAACTTACCAGCCTCGAGCGTGCCCTTGCGGTCGAGCTCGCCATACTGGAAAGCGCCGTTGACCGTGATGGCCTTCAGGCCCTCGTACACGCTGATCTTCTGATCCTCGTCCAGCTGAGCGCCGCCCTTGGTGACGCGCTTGGCGGCACACCACACGGCCTCAAAGAAGTTGGGGCGCAGCACCGGCGTGTCGGTGTGGAAGGTAAACGGCAGGCCGCACTCCAGAGCGTCATGGCAGGCGGACACACGTCCACCGCGCACGGGCCCAAAGTTCTTAAGATGCACGTCGGCCCAGTACCAGATATGGCTTGCGAAGATCGACGGGATCATGTTGATCTCTGCCATCTGCTCATACTGGTCACGGCGGGCGGTCTGGCAGTGAATCATGACCGGATGCAGGCTAGCCTTATCCGGGTTGGGCGAATCCTCCAGCGCACGTTTGTACACGCGCAGATACTGGTCGGCAGCAGCATCGCCGTTGGTATGGGCAAGCAGCTGATGGTTGCCGTCAATGGCCTTGCGAATAAAGTCGTACGCTGCTTTGTCGGTCATGGTGCCATAGCCACAATAGCCCTCGCCCTCGTCGCCGGGAGCATAGGGCTCGGTCATCCAAGCCGTGCGACCCTGCGGAGAACCGTCAAAGAACATCTTGAGGCCACCGATGCGGAAATGATTGGTGTAGTCCTGCGAAACGAAAGACTCGTGGTCGGCCAAGATCTTGTCGACATCCTCGCCATACATGGGATAGCTCACGACGTCCATCTTGAGCAGGCCCTTGCTCGCAAGGCCGCAGAACAGCGCCGCAAAGTCGGCAGTGGTAGCGCCCTCCTGGCAGGTGGTAATGCCGTTCTCCAAATAGATGTCCTGCATCTCGCCAATCATGGCATCCATGTCCATCTTCTGGCGCGGCTGAGTCGCGGCGAAGACCGGCCACATTGCGCCTGGCTCCTCGCAGTAGCCGTCCGGAGTGCCATCAGCCTCGCGACCATACCGACCTCCCTCGGGGTCTGGGGTCTCGGCGGTAATGCCGGCAAGCTCCAGCAGCTTGGTGTTGGCAACAACCATGTGGCTCGAGGCGTGCACGGCGATAACCGGGATGCTCTCGCTCACGCGGTCGAGCACGTGACGGTTAGGGTGCTCATGCTCGGCCAGCGAATTCTGGTCGTAGGACACGCCCATGATCACGCCGTCCTCGCCAATGCCGCGCTGCTCCGCAAAAGCGGCAAGGCGCTCGACGATCTCGTCGAAGTCAGTCGCACCATTAAGATCGGTAGCGACCAGATACTGCGTGCAGCCCGAAATGTGGCTATGGGGATCGATCAGGCCAGGCATGAGGCAGGCACCGTCAAGGTCAATTTCCTCGGCGCCATCTGCCTGAGCGCGGGCTTCCTCGAGCGAACCGGTAAATGCGATGGTGCCTTCATCTGCGACCAGCAGGGCCTCAAAGGTATCGCCCTCGCCCGTCATGGGAACAAAGTCGCCGTTAAAGTACAGCTTCTTCATGTCCTACTCCTCTTCTTTGGAGAACTTCTTGATGGCAGGAGTGGTGGCCAGACCAAGCACGATGATGGCGGCACCCACGTAGTATGCGAAACGAGTGGAGTTGAAGCGAGACTGAGCGTTGATCTCGATCAGCGCATCGCGCTCCTCGTCGGTCATCTCAATGTCCTGGATAGAGGCGCTAAAGTTCTCGTCGCTCATAAGGTCGACGGTGCGCTCGGACAGGGCGGAAACGGTAGCCTCGGAAACGCGAGAATCGTTAACGGCTGCATCCTTAACGGAGTTGGTGATACCAAAGAGCAGCACGGCGCCCAGCAGAGCAATGCCGATGGCCTGGCCAACGTTTCGCATGGTGGTCTGGATGCCACCGGACTGGGAGGCGTCGCGCTCGTTGACAGCGAGGGCAACGACGTTGTTGGCCTGAGAGGAAACAATACCCGCGCCAGAACCGGCAACAACGCTGCCGACCATAATGCCCACATAGGAAGCGCCGTCGAGCGTCACGGAGAAAGCCATCACAACAAGAGCTGCAGCCATGACGATATAGCCGATCTGAATGATGTGACGGGGGTTGGCCTTGGGCATGAACTTAGGAATGCCGATGGAGAAGGCAAAGGTAGGGATACCCACGACGATGGAAAGAACACCGACAATGGCGGGAGTCCAACCGGCGACGAGCTGCAGATAGGGAGCCATCAGGATGGACTGGACGCCCATGAAGAAGAAGGTGATGGCAGAGGCAGCAAGGCCGGCGAGCACCTGCGGGGTCTTAAGGAAGGACTGGGGAAGCAGCGCGAAGCCGTTCTTCTCCTCGACCTTCTTCTCGACGTTGATCATAACGATGAGGATGACAACGCCCAGGATAGCCATGGGCAGGCAGGGGGAGATGCCGGCAATGGTGAACGGGCAAGCAGCGAAGGGCTCAATGAGACCCCAGGCCGAAATGCGAGAGACGCCAACCAGGAACAGGAACAAACCGGCTGCAGAAAGGGCGACGCCAATGCCGTCGAACTTGAGCTTCTCATCATTCTGCTCAATCTCGGGTAACTTAAAGGAAAGCAGGAACACGAGCACAAAGTAGGCAGCAAGAACAAAGAACGTCACGCGCATGCCAGCGGCCATAAGCACAATGGACAGTACCAGCGGCAAGAGGGCAGAAAGGCCCGAAGCAGCACCGATGCAACCGAATGCGAGCATGCGGTTCTTGCCGTGATAAATCTTGGGAACGAGGCCCAGGACCGAGGGAATCATGAACGAAGCGCCAAAGCCCACAAGGGTACGGCCGCCCCAAATGAAGATAGCCATGTTGGGAGACATGGCGAGCACGACCTCGCCGGCGGCGCACAGCAGGGCGCCCATGCGGAAGTTCTTCTTCCAGCCGATGATGGTGCCCATCATGCCACCGGCGATCATGAAGGCGCCGGCCATGAGGGAGTAGACCATGTTGGCGAGCTGGATGTCGGCGGTGGTGGCGCCGAGGTCCTGCGTCAGGGCGGTTGCGGCGAGCGAAAGGGCGCCGTTATCGCCCGAAGTGCCCATCTGGGCCAGGATCAGAACGAGAACGGGGAGAAGCATAAACTTCTCGGCACCCTTCTCCTCTGCCACAGCTTTAGCTTTAGCCATGTGTTGGTTCCTTTCTTTTCCGTTTCACGCGGGCACTGAACCCCTTTGGACCCGCGCGTCTTATCGAGGCAAATATAGGGCGGGGTGCAAGAAGGACGGCATCAGAGCCATTGCCGCAGATACGGCAATGGCTCTGATGCCGACAGAGAACGATCTGGTTTTTCGTCATTTCGTCCACAAAAAGCAAAACGGCCGGTCCCCTTTTTGGGGCCGGCCGTTTGAGAGAGCTTGTTTGGGCATCGGGCGGAGCCTAGGCCGCAGCAGCGGGATTTGCAGCTTCGACGCCCGCGGTGGTAGCGCCGATAACAACATAGCCGCTCACACAACCGGCGATGGAGCACATAACGCCCTTAAAGATCATCATGCCCGTGCGCGAAAGCGGCAGCGGGAGCACAAAGCTGCAAAGCCATGCAAGCGGCGTGACGACCGCAAGTGCGATGACGCCGACAATGACCGACAGAGGGATAGCCTTTTCGGGCAGCTTGGCCAGCCAGCCGTAACCTTCAGAATTGCCCAGGTAAACACCCTTGTTGAAATCCATCTTAGTCAGCGGAACCACGCACCAGGTCAGAATGAGACCAAGCAGGGCGCCTGTCAGCGCAATCTCCTCGACAACCTTGCCGGCGGCAAAAGTAATATCGGCGTCTCCTACGTGCGTGCCCATAAAGACGAGCGCGTTGACGATGCCGTTGACGATGCCGTAACCGACGATACATTTGTTCTTAAGATAGCCCTGGTAGTCCTTTGCGACGGCCATGCGCCCTCCTCGATTTCGCGGTGTGATTTGAGTGGGGCACAGTGTATCCTCGCGCATCGCATGCGCTGACCAGAAGGATTGCCGCATCTGCGGAAACAAGTTCATCCAAACCGCCACAAAGGGGACAGACGCCTTCGTGGTGGTTCGGGTGTCTGGCAACAAGCTCCGCCGAAACGTCTCAATCTGTAACATCTGGGGCGCCGAAAGAGGGCCTGCTGTTACAGATCGAGATTTTCCGCCCGGCCCCGGCGATCTGTCTCAATCTGTAACAGGTAGGTCTTGGTTTGTCGTCCAGATGTTACAGATCGAGACAATTGAATGGCCAGGCAACGCGACCACCGCAAAGGAGGCAGCACACTGCGCCACCCTTGCGGTGGTTTGGTCTGGGCTCCGGCGTTTCCCCAGATAAAACCTGCCAAAATAAACCTGTCCCTAATTGGCAGGTTTTGACACCCTAGGGACGGGCGATGCTACAATCTGGCTTGTACTTGAAACGCATCAAAGGGGCCGCTATGGCAAAGGTAAAAATCAGCGACGTCGCGCGCGAGGCAGGGGTCTCGCTGGGCACGGTATCCAACGCGCTCAACCATCCCGAAAAGCTGCGCCCCGAGACCCTCAAACTCATCAACGAGACCATCAATCGCCTTGGCTACCTGCCCAACCAAAGCGCCCGCCAGCTCGCAGGAGGCACCACCAAGTCCTTTGGCCTGGTCCTCCCCCGTCTCGACCACGGCTTCTCGCTCCAAATTGCCAGCGGCGCCCATAACGAGGCTCGCAAGCACGGTTACGACCTGCTCATCGCCAACGCCGATAACGACGATATTCTCGAAGACCATTACCTGCGCTACTTTATGGGCACGCAGATGTCCGGCGTCATGGTTCAGCCCATGGCATCCCCCGACTGGCACCCCGCCATGGCCAAGATGCCCGTGCCGATTGTCCATCTGGACATCCACTGTTCCGAGCCCGGTTACTACGTGGCCGCCGATAACGAGGCACAGGGACGCATTATCGCCGAGCTCGCCATTGCCCGCGGCGCACGCCATATCACCGTTGTGGGCAGAGCGGCATTTATGCAGCTCACCCTGCGCGTGCTTGGCATTCACAAGGCCCTCGCCCTTCATCCCGACATCAAAATTGAGGTCATTGACGCCGGAGAATGGAATACCGCTGCCGACGGTTACGGCATCGGCGCCCAGATTGCCGAGCGCTCTGCTGACGAGCGTCCGGATTTTGTCATCGGCCTAACCGACGTATTAGCCTCGGGTGTTATCTCGGCGTTGATCGACAAAGGCATCTCCGTCCCCAAGCAAGTTCGCGTGGCCGGCTGCGACGGCAACCCGCTTGCATGGAGCGGGTCGGTCCCTCTCACCACAGTGGCACCGCCGGGTTACGAAATTGGCCGCAAGGGCGTGCAGCTGCTCGTGGAGCAAATCGAGAACAAGGCGCCGACAAAAACCAAACGCGTCCGTATCGGCTCCGCCGCACGCACCGTCACCGAGGTCACAGCCGCCGAGGACATCAACCGTCAGGAACTCGTGCGGCCGTTCCTCTTAGAGCGCGCCAGTACCCAGGCGAGCAGCCAAGCCGAAGCCACCGCCATCAACCTGGGCGCGTATCTATAGCACGTCGACCAGTATGCCAAAACGCAGCTTAAGCATAAGAGGCCCGGCCATTGCCGGACCCCTTATGCTTAAGCGTAAATGTGGGCAATTGCCCGTTTCAACGCCGCAGCTGTCTAGCGCACGGCCTTGACCGCCTCCGTAAGGTCGAACAGCGTATCGAGCACGGCCTCGCAGCCATCCACCACATTCTGCGGCAGCGGCACAATGTCGGGGACGGCAAAGACATGGCAGCCGGCCGTAATACCCGAGACGCAGCCGTTGCGCGAATCCTCGACCACAGCGCATTCCTCGGGAGCAAAGCCCGCGCGCTCGCAGGCAAGCAGATACATCTCGGGGTCGGGCTTGCCGTGCACGACGTCCTCGCCGCAGGTCACCGTCTCAAACTTGTCAAAAAGGCCGACCATCTTAAGGTTGCGCTCGGCCGTAGCGAGGCGCGACGACGTCGCTAGACCCACGTGATAGCCCGCAGCCAGCAGCTCGTCGAGGCACTCGGCGGCACCGGCCTTAAGCTCCAAATCGGTCTTGACCATCTCGTCGCGAATCTCCTTGTGGCGAACATAGATCGCCTCGGTGGTTTCATGGCTGCCGTAATGCTTATCAAGGATGTCCATGACATCGGGCAGAGTGCGGCCGATAAACTGATGGATCAGCGCATCATCAATCGCGACCCCCAGCTCGGCAGCGCCCGCCTTCCATGCCTTGATGCCCAAACGCTCGGTATCGACCAGCGTTCCGTCCATGTCAAAAATTACAGTCTTGATCATATCGGTCCCCTCACCGGATTGCATTACGGCCACTCTAGCGCACTTTACAAACTTGTATATAACGTATATAGCATATTGCACTATCGTTACATAGCCAGAAGTCATATGACGAGCAGTCCGATAGGATTATAGTTTTCGACCGAGTACTCAATGGTAAGGATTGTTTTATGCTTTCAGACACTACCGCACCTGCAAAGGAGCTTCAGGACAAACTCGCGGCGCTCGAACAGCTGCTTTTGGCATACGGACGCGTCGCCATCGGCTTTTCCGGTGGCGTCGACAGCAGCTTTTTGGCCGCGGTCTGCGCCCGCATCATGCCTGCCAGCACGCTTCTCGTTCACCTCACCACGCCGCTCATCGGCACGCCCGAACAGACCTCGTTTGAGCGATCCGTTGACAGGCAAACCAATGAGGGACCGCATTTTAAGCTCCCCGTGCTCAATCTTTCGGTCGATCAGCTGCAGCTCCCCCAAGTAGCCTGCAACGACGCCAACCGTTGCTACCACTGCAAGCACGCCGGCTTTACCGCCATCGTCAACCACGCTAAGTCGCTCGGCTTTCCCACCGTCATCGATGGCAGCAATGCAAGCGATCGCGGTGACTACCGTCCCGGCATGCGCGCTGCCAAAGAGCTCGGCGTACGCTCCCCTCTTATGGAGGTCGGCTTTACCAAGGACGAAGAGCGCGAGCTGCTGCGCGCATGGGGCTATCCCGTTTGGAACCTGCCGGCGGGAGCCTGTCTTGCCACGCGCGTCCCCACAGGCGAGGAGCTTACGCATGAGAAGGTCGATTTAATCCGCGCCTGCGAGGACTACCTGCACAATCTTGGTCTGTCGCAGGTTCGCGCGCGCTTGGTCGGCGGCCGCATGCATATCGAAGCCGTTCCCGCAGATGTCGCCAAGATTGCCGCTCTCGGCGGTGCTACCGTCAATGCCGAGGGCAAGACCCCGCTGCCCGCCGTCATCGAGTCCGCGCTGCGCGAGCTGGGCTGCAGCCACATCTCCCCCGAAGTCACCCCCTACATCCACGGCAACATGAATCAGTAGCGCATCCCGAAGAGTTGCGGTGGAATAGTTCCTGTTTTGCGGCCCATCGGGCCCAAACAGGAACTATTCCACCGCAACTTCGTTTGGCGGGCATTAACCCGCAGACCTGCCAATAAGGGACAGGTTTGTTTTGGCAGGTTTTATCTTGGGAAAATATCGCGAGGCAGTCGCCCCTCTAGCACCCATCAAACTTCGAGAGACGATAGAGGGGCATTCGGCTGCATCTACTTCTTCCGATAGCGGCGGTTGCGGCTCGTCGATGAACCCATTACTTCGATGAGCCCTTTATCCGCCATTTTTGGCAGATGGTAGCGGACGGACGAAATTTTGACCCCCGATGCAACCGCTATTTCTCGCGCCGTCATATCCACTTCGGCGCTGAGAGCCTCCAGGATCCTATCCGCCGTCGAAGCTGACGGTTCTCTGCTCATATCGATAATCTCAAACGTGTCTTTGCCACATTTTGACAGGACATGTTTATCGACAAGATCCCCGCAGATCAGGCGAATGTCATCCGAATCCCACTTCAGGGCCTCTCGTATTTTTTGAACATCGCATACGCACCCATGCTCCCGCATAAACATGAGCAATGTTTCCTCGCGATCCGTCAGCTCGGTGCCCACATGGCTCTGAATCCACGTGCGGTTTTCAGCAAGCTCCGCCCCGTGCCGGGAAAGCAGCACCGTAAACGAATCGGCCTTAACGATAAATTTCGGCCTTCCAAGCGAACGAGACTCCATCTCGCGAATCATAGCCGGGATACCAGATCCCTGGCTTTCTGCAACGGCCCCCTCGGCATGCTCTAACGGCGTCGCCCCCATTAGGCTCATGAGCTTTGGGTTTCGGCAGCGCGATTCCCCGTCTGCAAGATTGTCCACCGTCTTTCCGCCCCAAAGCCCACCGGGGTTTTTGATCTCTATTCTGTCTGGATAGATATCGACACTCACTGCCTGCCCCACAAACATGGGCGAATATTCTCGATGGATGCAGGCATTTGCCAAGGCCTCGCGCAAAACCTCCTGGGGAACTTCCCAATCCTCCCTTCTGCCAGCGCCTTGCACTATCGTCGCTTTGCGCAAGTTTCGTCCAATCGCGGCAAGGGCATCTTCGATGCAAGCCGGAATCGGGCCATCGCACAACTGGCGGTCAATAAACCGGGGTTGCCCGGGTGCAGATTTTTCCACATCGGAATGAACGGCGACATCGATCATCAGTTTGGGATAGAACTGCTGGGGGTAAATTCCCGCCGACAGAAGCCCCGCGAGCTTCACGGCGCCATCCTTTGTGGTGATATTGAGTCTGACCAGCTGCTTTTCCAGCGTATCGGCCCCGCGCAAAACGCGCGGGGTCTGCAGCCGGCGATTTGCGATAATAGACCGCACGACATCTGGATCCAAATCCTCGACCGTTGCCTCCGAAACCACCGTACCGTCTGCATCGCTCGGAAGCAACGCGCTCTGCAGCTCATATAGCTCAGCGGGTGACATCTTGATATCTTTATCATCCACGCGCTTGTAGCTACCGTTCTGCACGCCGCGCGCGCCGATATAGCAAGGCTTCGCTTTAAGCTCAAGTTCAAAGATGCGCACCAGAAGCACCTGGAGCCCGTCAACCTCGCCTCGATCAAGCTCGTACCGCGGCGCATGGGTCACCACCGCCGCTGAGCCTCCGTCTCCGATACCCGAAACAAACTGATCGCGCACCCTATCGATAGCAAAGTGAGCCGAAGGAACAAATCCTTCGGCTTCGTTCAGGCCCAAAATAATGAGCCCACCCGCAGTGTTCGCAAAAGCGCTCACTGTCTCCCATACGTCTGCGCTCAATTTATTCGTGCAGGCTTTAACTTCTACCGATGCGTCATCAGTCCCCCGCCTGCGAAGACGCTCAACAATAAGGCCAAGAGGTTCATCCAGCAGCATTGGCATTCCGTCTCTCTAAAACGATAGATTTATCTCTCTAAAGTATAGTATATCTCTCTAACTTTAGAGAGATAGGCATCTTATTTTAGAGAGAAATTTAGAGAGATGCATCAAATTCACTGCTAGATTTCCTAATGTTATCTCTTTAACTGACCTTCTCTTTAAAGAGATATTTAGAGAGACGAGCGCAATCTCTCTAATCAAGGGCTCCACTCTTTAAGGTGCACACTTCCTAACCGTGCCCTAAGTTGCGGTGAAATAACTCACGATTAGCCTGCCAAAAAGGGACAGGTTTATTTTGGTAGGTTTTATCTGGGGAAACTCCGAATAGCCCCACATGCATAACCGCTGCAGCTCCATATGAGGCAAATGAATCCGTAGCGTTTGTCCCAAATCTTAAGTATTTGTTCGACAGAACGGCCCCTGCCGGCTCCTGCTAGACTGGTAGACTCCCAACCGTCCGTCCAGGAGTCACCATGTCGCGCAAGTCCGCCTACAAGCAAGCACTTTCTATCGGCACCGCTGTGGTGCTGGGATTTGCGCTGTTTACGGGATCGCTCGACGGGGCGCCCAGACTGCTCTCGCCGCAAAGCGATGAACAGGCGGCAGCTCTGGCCGAAAAACAAAACGAGAGTCCCAGCCGCACCGACGACGAGGCAGACCTGGTTGCCCGGCTCGAATCGGGAACAGTGAGCTCTTCAGACCCTCAAAACAGCCAGGACTCTGGCGATGGCTCTGAATCCGCCGCAACCGGCACCGGTGACGACACTTCCGCGGACAGCGCCGCCACCCCCATCGACGAGGTCGAAAACCCCAATCTCGACCGCGCCCGCGGCGTATACCTCAGCAGCATTCCTGACTACGCGGGTAACCCCTATGTTGCCCTGCGAGCCGACAGCACGCACCCGTTGGGCACACCATCATTCACGCTCGATGAATACGAGCACGCCGCCGAAGAGGGCTGCTTTAAGAAGTTCTCCAAGCTCGACAGCCTGGGCCGCACCCGCAAAGCGCTCGCTTGCGTGGGCCCCGAATCGCTCGGTCAAGGCGAGCGCGGCGATATCTCGCGTATCCATCCCGCCGGATGGCGCCAGCAGCGCTACGACTTTATTCCGGGCCAGAGCCTCTACAATCGCTGTCACCTCATCGCCTGGTCGCTCTGCGGCGAAAACGCCAACCGCAAGAATCTCCTCACCGGCACGCGTTATCTCAACGAAACGGGCATGCTGCCATTTGAGGAGCAGATTCTCGGCTACATCCGCGAGACGGGCAACCATGTGCTCTACCGTGTCACGCCCATGTACAACGAAGAGGAACTCGTCTGCCGTGGCGTGCGTCTTGAGGCGCAATCGGTCGAGGACCACGGCAAGACCCTGTGCTTCCACGTGTACTGCTACAACCTGCAGCCGCATGTGCAGATCGACTACGCTACCGGCCGCAATCAGGCCTCGGGAGACTAGGGCCGGCCAAGCTGCCCCAAAACTTAAAATGGACCGTTTTCCTCCATCCCCCAGGGATCAAAAAGGGCCGCCTGGATTGCCCAGAGCGGCCCTTGCATCGGCATGTATGTTACAGACAACGCCCAACGCTACTTGGCACGGCCCTCCTCATAGCGCTCGACCAGCTTGGCCTGAACGTCATAAGGCACCTGCTCATAGCCCGCAGGCTTCATGGTAAAGTCGCCCGTGCCGCGCGTGATGGAGCGCAGACGCGTCGAGTAATCCGTCAGCTCGGCGAGAGGCGCCTGAGCGATGACCACGGTGTCTCCGCGCTCATCGGTCTCCATACCCGTCACGCGACCGCGCGAGGCCGAGATGTCGCCCATCACGGCGCCGGCGTAGCTCTCGGGAATAGTCACCGTGATTTCCTCGATGGGCTCCAGCACCACCGGGTCGGCGTCGGCGCATGCCTTGCGCAGGCCGATGCGAGCCGCCGCGCGGAACGCCATCTCGTTGGAGTCGACGCTGTGATACGAGCCGTCGTACACAGCTACGCGAATGCCCGTAAGCGGGTAGCCGGCAATGATGCCGTCCTTCATGGTCTCCTGAACGCCCTTGTCCACGGCAGGGATCAGCGAGCGCGGAATGCGGCCGCCTACGACCTCGTCCACAAACTCATAGCCGTCGCTCGTACCGTCGGGCCCAACGAGCGGCTCTACGCGCAGCCAGCAGTCACCATACTGTCCGGCGCCGCCGGTCTGCTTCTTGTGGCGGCCCTGGGCAGTTGCCGTGCGGCGAATGGTCTCGCGATACGGGATGCGAATCGGCACGCTCTTGGCCGCGACCTTGGTACGGTCCTCAAGACGATTGAGCAGGACCGAAACCTGCGCCTCGCCCACCGCCGAAATGATGGTCTGGCCGGTCTCCTCGTCGCGGTCGATGCTCATGGTCGGATCGGCCTTGCATGCCTTCTCGATAAACGTGTAGAGCTTCTCTTCGTCGCCGCGATTCTCGGCCTCGATGGCGATGCGGTACTGCGAGTTGGGGAACTTAAACGCCGCAGCCTCGACCTTGCCGGTAATCGAGAGCGTATCGCCCGTCTCGGCCGCCAGCTTGGGCGCCACGATGATATCGCCGGCATAGGCGTGACCGACCTCGGTCATGTCGCGGCCGCACATCACATACAGGTGAGCCAGACGATCGCTCTTGCGGGTGCGCGCGTTGATCAGCTCAAGGCCCGGCTCAAGCGTGCCCGTCAGCACCTTGATGAAGCTGATGCGACCCTGCTGAGGATCGGCCAGGGTCTTAAACACAAACGCCACCGGGCGGTCATCGTCGCTCGAGATCTTGAGCGAATCACCGTCGATGAGCGGCATTTCACCATAGTCGGTCGGCGCCGGGAAGTACGTGGCGATGTCGTCCATCAGCGAGTTGACGCCCTGCTCCTTAATGCAATCGCCCGCAAAGACCGGCACAAAGATGCGCTCGGCGATCGCCTTCGACAGCAGGCCTTCAAGCTCCTCCTGCGTCAGCGTCTCCTCGCCTTCCAAGTACTTCATCATCAGTTCGTCGTCAGCCTCGGACACCAGCTCGCACAGATGGTCATGGGCCTCCTCGGCCTGGGCACGATACTCCTCGGGAATCTCCGACTCAACGGCTTCGGCGCCGTTGCAATGGCGCGCCTTCATGCGCACCAGGTCAATGATACCGTCAAAGTCCTCGCCCTCGCCCCAGGGAAGGGTCACGGCGCCCAGGCGCGTGCCAAAGCGCTCCTGCAGCAGGTCCATCGTGGTCGCAAAGCTGGCCTCGGAGCGCGACAGGCGGTTTACGAACACCGCACGCGCCAGACGCAAGTCCTCGGCGGCATACCAGAGCTTAACCGTCGTAGGCTGCGGGCCGGCCTCGGCGTCGACCACAAACAGAGCCGTCTCGCAGACGCTCATCGCGGCAAAGGCGTCGCCGATAAAATCGGGGTAGCACGGGGCATCGAGCACATTGATGCGCGCACCCTTCCAGTCGATCGGCGCAATGGTCGTCGAGATGGAAAACGCACGCTTGACCTCTTCGGGGTCATAGTCGAGCGTGGGCTTGGTGCCGTCGTGGCCGCCCAGGCGGGCGGTCTTGCCGGAAAGGTGGAGCATGGCCTCGGCGAGTGAAGTCTTGCCCACCCCACCTTGGCCTACGAGCACCACGTTCCTTACGTTACCGGTCTTGGGAGCACCCATGATGACCTCCTTGCAGGGCCGCGCGCAATGCGCGACGCCAACGGGGAGAGTTCGCGGTCGATGCCGTCCCGGGAGCAGCATGGTCGGCAGCCGATCCGGCTCACCCTCCAAATGTCCTATGCCACCACCCTACCCTCGCGGGCGACTGTCCATGCACACCTTTCGGCGCACGTATGAATACGGGCGGCGAGAGGAGGGGGCAAACGCCTGAGGCGGTTATTAAGTCCCATCGGCGCAAATAAAAACCGCCGCAGGCCATAAGACCTGCAGCGGTTTCGCCTCAATGTCTACTTGAGCCTAGCCCTCGATACGGCTCAGGAACTCGCGCGTTCGCCGTTCGCGCGGATGGCCGATAACCTGCTCGGCAGGACCCTCCTCGACAATGCGACCGCCGTCCATAAAGACCACGCGATCGGCAACATCGCGCGCAAACTGCATCGCATGGGTCACGATCACCATCGTCATATTCTGCGCGGCAAGGTCTTTAATGACGCGCAGCACCTCGGCCGTTAGCTCGGGATCGAGTGCCGAGGTCGGCTCATCGAAGAACAAGATCTCTGGATCGAGCGCCAAGGCGCGCGCAATACTCACACGTTGCTGCTGACCGCCCGAAAGCTCGCATGGCACCTTGTTCTCGTTGCCCGTAAGCCCCATCTGCGCGATCAACTCACGCGCACGTGCTTCGACCTGCTCGCGCGGGCGCTTGAGCACGCGGATCGGAGCGTCGGTAATGTTTTTCATCACGGTATAGTGCGGGAACAAATTGTAGTTCTGAAACACCAGGCCAAAGCGCGAGCGCGCCTGCTTGGGCACATCGCCTTTCGCATACACCGTGCCCGATCCCGCATCCGTCGCAACGGCTAGATCACCAAACGAAAGCGAGCCGCCGTCAAGCGTCTCGAGCAGCGTGGCGCAGCGCAACAGCGTTGACTTACCGCCGCCCGAAGGTCCGATAATCGCCACGACCTCGCCGCGCTTTACCTCGAGCGAGATATCCTTGAGCACCTCATTGCCACCAAACGCCTTGCGCGCGCTCGTTATATTCATTACCGTTCCGGACACGGGAACCTCCATGTGTTTGAAAAGCACGACGGAACAGGCTAGTCGTGGTAGTAGTCAAGTCGCTTTTCGGCGGCGCCCAGCAGCATCTCGACCACAAAGTTAAAGACCCAGTAGATCAGTGCCGCAATCGCAAACGGCACCATGCTCACTTGAGAGGCAACCAGTGCCTTGGCCGTCGAGAACATCTCCCCCACGCCGATGGCAAACGCCAGCGATGTGTCCTTGACCAGTGTGATGATCTCGTTGCCCATCGCCGGCAAAATGCGCTTGGCGACCTGCGGCATCACAATGTACAAAAACGTCTGCAGGCGTGAGTAACCCAGCACCTCGGCGGCCTCATATTGACCACGCGGGATAGACTGCAAACCCGAGCGATAGATCTCGGCAAAGTAGCCGGCATAGTTGATGATGAATGCCACAACGCACGCTGTCCACTTGGAATCGGGCGTGAGCGAAATACCAAAGACATAATACGGAGCAAAGTAGATGGCAAACATCTGCAGCATGAGCGGCGTACCGCGCATGACCGAAATGTAGATGCGCGCAATCCAGCGCAGCGGCGCGATTCTGCTCATACGCATAAACGCCACGGGAATTCCCAAGGGAATCGAGCCCAACAGCGTGAGCACAAACAACTGCAAACTGACCAAGAAACCCTGGCCAAGCATCTGCATCATGACTTGAATAGACAACCCAAGCTCTCTTTCACAGCAACAGAACAGCAGGTGTTAATTGAAATAGGCACAGTGCCCAAGATTGCGAGCGACAAGCCCGACGAAGCGTACTTTGGTACGCGAGGAGGGTTGGAGCCGCAAGGTTGGGTGCTGTGGCTATTTCAAAACCCAGTTGTCGAAGGATAGACCGTAGCTCGCGTACTTGTCGCACAGGTCCTTGACTGTACCGTCCTCATAGAGCGCCTTGAGCGACTCGGTCACGGCGTCGGCCGACTTGGTATCACCCTTCTTAAAGCCAACGGCGTAGTGCTCGCTGGACAGCGGCTTGTCAAGTTGCGTATAGGCATCGGGCTTGGCGGCAAGCTGATACTGGGCGATCGAAAGGTCGCAGGCCACCGCATCGACCGCGCCGCTCTCGAGCTGCATGAAAGCCGTGTTGTACTCGCCGATGGTATCGAGCGTGGCAAACGTCGCCGCCAGATCCTTCTGGTCACCCTCTAGCACATCCTGGGCAGCAGAATCGATCTGGGTAATCACGGTCTTGCCGGCAAGGTCGTCCCAACTCTTGATGCCCGCATCCTTCTTGACCACCAGCACCTGCTCATTGAGCATGTACGGCTCGGAGAACGTGTAGTCGTCCTCGCGGCCCTCCATGGTAAAGCCGTTCCAGATGCAGTTGATGGCGCCCGAGTTGAGCAGCGTATCCTTGGCGTCCCAGTCGATGGCCTCGTACTTGACCTCCCAGCCCTGCTTATCGGCAACTGCCTTGGCCAAATCGAGATCAAAGCCGGTGTACTCGCCATCGTCTCCCACAAAGCCATACGGAGGATAGGACTTGTCAAAGCCCACCACGAGCTTCTTAGACTCCACAACGCCCTTGGCGTCCTTTGCCGCGGCAGAGCCGGCAGTGGAACCCTTGTCGGCACCACCGCCGCAGCCGACAAGACCAAGGCCAAGCACCGTGGCGAGCGAGCCGGCTAGACCAACAAACTGACGACGAGACATATCGGTATTCATGGTATTCCCCCTTGATGGCACTTTAGCTAAGTAAAGTGAGTCATGTAACGTTCAGAATCATACACTTTAGCGTGATAGAGCACAAGGCGAGTTTGCCCGCCGCGTGAGGGGTGTGGGGTTAAGTTTCCTGCTCTACAGTCCTGCTCACGACGGAGGCCACATTAAGTGGCCTCCTGTTCGTGCGGAACTCGCGATAAACTTAACCCCCACACCCCTCACGCGGCGGGCAACCGTCGTTGGGCTTATCGCTGACACGATTAAACCGCTTGCATATCGTCTGCTGGCTTGGCACGGTACAATACTCGCAGCTTTAATTCATGAATTAGTGGAGTTATTGATGGCAGAATCTCGTGCGGAGCGTAAGGCTCGTCGTGCTTTGATCGAGGCGGCTGAGGGGTCGGAGGAGAAAAAATCTTCCAAGAAATCCAAGTCATCTCAGGATGCGAAGGGCAGGCCAGCCAAAGGCAAGGCTAAGGCCAAGCGCCCCAACTTTCGTCGGGGCGAGGATAAGGCACCTCAAGCTCGTTCCAAGCGCTCGCATAATGAGTCGTCCCGGTCCGCTCATAAGGCCGTTGATCCCAAGTCGCCCTGTTCCATCATGAAAGCTTGCGGTGGATGCACGGCGCTCAACAGGCCTTATAAGAAGCAGCTGGCGACCAAGCAGGCTGCTATGGATGAACTTTTTGCTGCTCTTTGCGAGCGTGAGGGCATAACCGTCGATCCCATTCGCGGTATGGACGTTACTCTGGGCGACCCGGGCAAATATCCTGCGCCGCGTGGTTTTCGCCATAAGGCCGCCACTCCCTTTGCCCCCGGCAAAGGGAGCGCTGTCCGCTGCGGCTTTTTTGAGCGCGGCACGCACAGAATCGTCGCTGTTCCCGAATGCCCCGTCGAGGCACCGGGAGCCCGTCAGATTCTTAACGGCATTGCGCGTGAGGCCGAGCGCCTGCACATTCCCGCCTTTAACGAGGACAAGCATCTGGGCCTGCTTCGCTATGCCGTCGTTCGCTGCGGCTGGCGCACCGACCAGATCATGATCACCCTCGTTACCGCCCAGCGCGACCTGCCGCATGCGCAGGAATTCTTTGAGGCCATCGCCGCACTCGATCCGCGTATCGTCACCGTCGCCCAAAACATCAACGGACGCCCTGGCAACGCCATCCTGGGTGAGGAAACCCACATCGTGTATGGCGCTGAATGCATGCGCGACCAGCTACTCGGCTGCGAGTTTGATATCTCCCCCACCGCGTTCTACCAGACCAACCCGCAGCAGACCGAGCTGCTCTACCAGCTCGCTATCGACGGTATGGATCTGCACCAGGGCGATGTTCTCATGGATGCCTACTGCGGCAGCGGCACCATCGGTCTTTGCGCAGCTAAAGAAGCTCAGAACAAGGGCATCGGCATCATGTTACTTGGCGTAGAGCGCAACCCGGCGGGCATTGCCGACGCACGCCGCAACGCCGAGCTCAACGGTCTTACCCGCAGCGCCTGGTTTATGGCCGACGATGCCACCGACTACATCCTAGATGCCGCCGACAACAACGAGCGCATCGACGTCCTTTCCATCGATCCGCCGCGTGCCGGCTCTACCCCCGAGTTCCTCGAAGCCGCCTGCGCGCTTAGACCTCGCCGCATCACCTATATCAGCTGCAATCCCGTGACCCAAGAGCGTGACCTGCACCAGCTCCTCGACGGTGGCTATCGCCTGCTCAAGATCACGCCCGTCGACATGTTCCCCCATACCGACCACACCGAAACTGTAGCGGTCCTCGAGCGCCGCTAATCCACCGGCACAAGAAGGGGGCGACCCGTCTGGGCCGCCCCCTTACTTGGTTTATGAACTCCGCTACATCCTCTTGCGCAGGTCACACACGCCGGCTGCCGCCATCTCGCGCAGTAGCGTCTCGCGGTCGCGCGTCACGATCAAATCCAGCGGAAAGTGAATCTCGTCGAGCATCTTGCGCGCTTGGTCGAGCTTACCAATTGCCATACCAATGTGCGCATCGGTCGAGACGCCAATTCCCACGCCCAGCTCGGCGCACCGCTCGGCAATCTTGCGGCACACGTCCCAATGCTCGGCATCCGCGCCATGCTCAAGACTGTGATTGTTGATCTCGATGATCTTGTGCTTAGCCTTAGCAGCAAGCAACACCTCGTCGATATCGAACGGCACGCCCGATCGACCCGTATGCCCCAGCATAAACACCTTGGGGTGCTCCAGAGCATTGATATACATCTCGGTCGTCTGGGCCAGCGTCGCGCCTTCAGCGAACTGCGGATTATGCACGCTTGCAACCAAATAATCCAAATTACGCGTAACCCGATCGAACAGCGAATGCTGACGGCTGTACGAATCGCCGGCAATATCGAGCGTGACAGGAGTGTCCTCGCCAAACAGACTTCCGTCCAGCGAAACGATATCGGCCTCGGCGCCACGCAGCACCAACACGCCACTCCAAATGCGCGGCCATATATCCTGGTTGATAAAGAACTGGTAACTGCGCAGGTCATTGGGGCAAGCCGTAACCATAGAGCTCAGATGGTCGGCAGATCCAAGCACCTGCAGGCCACGCTCTGCCGCCCAGTACACATTCTCCTCAATGGTCGAATATGCATGCGCAGAGAACATCGTATGGGTATGAATGTCACAGGAAAGCAGGTAGGGCATCAGGTCTCCTTATCTGGTATGGCCGTCGCGTATATTCATTGTACGCATAGCCTTCGATAGTCGTAAAACCGCTCCATCCCAAAGACACAACGTCCATGACAACGGGGTCCGGTTTAACACCAAACCCCGTTTCACGTAAAACATTGTAGGCAGAGCGCTCTGCTTTTAACGATACTCGTCCGCCAACTGTTTCCAAGCTGGTAGCGAATTGATAATCGTTTCGTAACTCACGCAATAACCCAAGCGGAACCAACCCGGCATGCCAAAGCTATCCGAAGGCACCGCGAGCAACTCGTACTTCTTTGCACGCTCGCAAAAAGCGTTTGCGTCGGGCTCGAGCGCCTTCACCCACAGATAGAAAGCGCCGTCCGGCTCAACGTAGGTGTAGCCGTACTCCGCCAATGCGTCGGTGAGCGCCGTTCGGTTGCGAGCATAGGCTTCGACATCACTCGGCTCATCGATGCAGTCGATAATCACGCGCTGGAAGAGCGCCGGTGCGCACACAAAACCCAGTGTACGGGCGGCACCGGCGACGGCCGGTATAAGGCGAGCAGCCTGCGGATTGGTGTTGGGAACCAAAATCCAACCCACACGCTCACCCGGCAGCGACAGCGACTTGGAATACGAATAGCACACGACGGTGTTCTCGTAGATTGAGGGTACCCAGGGCACCTCGGCACCGTACACGATCTCGCGGTACGGCTCATCCGAGATGAGCATAATCGGATTCTCGGGATCACGCTTGGCATTGACCTCGCGCAGAACATTGGCCAGTCGCGTCAGCGTGTCGCGCGTATATACGGCACCGGTCGGGTTGTTGGGCGAGTCGATAATGACGGCCGCCGTCTTATCAGTAATCGCCTTGAGCACGTTGCCCACGCTCAGCTGGAACGTGTCTTCATCGGCGGGTGCCTCGACACACGTACAGCCGGCCTTCTCAATCCACACGCGATACTCCGGAAAGTACGGGGCGATAACAATGACCTCGTCACCGGGATTGGTAACAGCGTTGAGCGTGCAGGTGAGCGAAGCCGCCGCACCCACGGTCATAAAGACATCTTTACCCTCATAGCTCGTGCCAAAACGACGGTTGAGCGACTCGGCCACAGCGACACGACATTGCGGCAGGCCTGGTGCGGGCGTGTATCCGTGCAGTTGGTCGCTCGGCAGCTCCAAGGCCTTTTTGATGGACTCCGCCACGGCAGCGGGCGCCGGAACACTCGGGTTGCCCAGCGAAAAATCGAATACGTTCTCCGCACCGATCTGTGCCTTGCGTTCAAGTCCATAGCTAAAGATCTCGCGGATGATAGAGCTTTCCGCGCCGCGAGCAAACATGGTTTCGTTGATCATCTGTTCCCCTTTCGCATAGGCGGTATTGTACGCTTTAGTCAAGCAAAGTACCGCAGCAATGTTAATTGGGGACAGACTTAAATGCGTGAAAACGCTCATTTAAGTCTGTCCCCAATCAACAGATGGCCCCATATCGCTCAAAAAAGCCTCCGCAGGTTTCCCCGCGGAGGCTCTCACGACAAAGACTACTCGTCGGCCTCGGTGTCGCCATCGGCCTTTTTTGTGTCAGCAGCCTCGACATCGTCAGCGCTATCGGATGCGACTTCGGCATCCTCCTGCATGGCCGCCTGCGCAAAAGCTGCGGCATCAGCCGCCAGCTCCTCCTCGCTCATACGAGGCGCGCGCTTTTTGGTCGGCACGCCGGCCGCCTTGGCATTGCGCTCCTCCTTGGCTGCCAGAATGTCGCCCTCGCGCTCAAGGTAGGCATCCCAGTCGTTGTCGAGCAGGGCGTTCACGGCGTCGCCTTCGACGGTCTCGCGCTCAAGCAGCACCTTCGCCATCAGATCGAGCTGATCGCGACGGGCATCCAAAATCTCAACAGCACGGCGATGGGCCTCACGCATGATGCGCTGAACCTCGATATCGATGCGGCGCGCCGTCTCCTCGGAGTAATCCTGGTGATCGGCATAATCGCGACCAAGGAACACCTGATGCTGCGCCTCGCCAAACACTTGCGTGCCCAGCTCCTCGCTCATGCCCAAACGCGTAACCATCTCGCGCGCCATCTTGGTCGCGCGCTCCAGATCGTTGCTCGCGCCCGATGTAATGTCATCGCACATGAGCTCCTCGGCAACGCGACCGCCCAAGAACACGGCAAGCTCGTCGAGCATCTCGTTCTTGGTCTTGAGGAAGTGATCCTCCTGCGGAAGCTGCAGCGTATAGCCCAGAGCCTGACCGCGGCTGACAATCGAAATCTTGTGAACCGGATCGGAGTGCTCCAGGATGTGACCCACCAGAGCATGACCGCTCTCGTGGTAGGCAATCGTGGTGCGCTCGGCTTCGGTCATCACGCGCCCCTTGCGCTGCGGTCCTGCAATCACGCGCTCCATCGATTCTTCGACCTCGTCCATCGAGATCACGGAGCGATGACGGCGAGCGGCAAGCAGCGCGGACTCGTTGAGCAGGTTTGCCAGATCGGCACCGGTAAAGCCAACGGTCATCTGAGCGAGTTTCTCAAACTTAACGTCCTCATCCATTGGCTTGTTCTCGGCATGCACGCGCAAGATCTGCTCGCGCCCCTTCACATCCGGGCGGTCGACCGTAACCTGGCGGTCAAAACGACCGGGGCGCAGCAATGCCGGATCCAGAATATCGGGGCGGTTGGTCGCGGCGATCAGGATGACCGATTCGCTTTCCTCAAAACCGTCCATTTCGACCAGCAGCTGGTTGAGCGTCTGCTCGCGCTCGTCGTGACCGCCGCCCAGACCGGCTCCGCGCTGACGTCCCACGGCATCGATCTCGTCAATGAAGATGATCGACGGAGCCTGAGACTTGGCCTCCTTAAAGAGGTCGCGCACGCGGCTGGCGCCGACGCCCACGAACATCTCGACAAAGTCAGAGCCCGAGATGCTAAAGAACGGGACACCGGCCTCTCCGGCAACGGCCTTGGCCAGTAACGTCTTACCGGTACCCGGAGGGCCCACCAGCAAAACGCCGCGCGGGATCTTGGCACCCAGCTTGCGATAACGGTCCGGATCGCTCAAGAAATCGCGAATCTCTTCGAGCTCCTCAACAGCCTCGTCCACGCCGGCAACGTCTTCGAACTTGACCTTGGGACGCGTAGCCTCGTTGGTCTTGGCGTTGGTCTTGCCAAACTGCATGTTCCTATTATTGGCGCCCATCATCTGGCGCATAAAGTAGAACATGATGGCGATCAGGGCAATCGTCGGCAGTACGCTCATCGCCAAGTCGCCCCAAAAATCGGGGTCGTTGGTGTTGACGATGTACTTAGTGTCGGGATGCTCCGCCATGAGCTCGGCAAGCGAATCGGAGCCGACATAGGTCGAGGAAAAGCTCTTGAGCTCACTCGTGTCGCCCTTGTCCTTTTTCGCCTTCCAGTAATGACCCGTCACGCTTCCGTCCTGAACCGTATAGGTCAGATCTTCGACGCGATCCTGCTTGATAGCGCTCACCATCTCGCTCGTCGCGAGCTTAACGGTATTGCTGGAGCTGGCAAAGCCGGAGCCCATATTAAAGAAGGCGTAGCCCAGAAGTGCGCAAGCCAAAAGAAAATACAGCCAGCCCGTACGTGTGGGTTTCTTGCCTCCGGGCATCCCCGGAATCTTAGGGTCCCGGGGTGTCTGGGAATTGTAGTCGTTACGGTCGTCGGGCATCTTACGAATAAACCTCCGGTTTCAAAATGCCCAGATACGGAAGGTTACGATAGCGCTCGGCATAGTCGAGGCCGTAGCCCACCACAAAGGCATCGGGGCAATGGGTTCCAACATACTTGGGCGTAATGGCCGAGATGCGATCCTCAACGTCCTTCCACAGGAAGGCGGCGACCTCCAGAGAAGCGGGCTTGCGGCTCTCAAGGTTCTTCATCAGATACTTGAGCGTCAGGCCCGAGTCCAGAATGTCTTCAACGATCAGCACGTCACGACCGCGGATATCGATATCAAGGTCTTTGATGATACGCACGATGCCCGAGGACTTCACACCGTCGCCATAGCTCGAAACGGCCATGAAATCGATATTGGTCGGCAGCTCGATCTTGCGCATCAGGTCGCCCATAAAGACCACGGCGCCGCGCAAGACCGCAATCAGCACCAAATCCTTACCCGCGTAGTCGCGCGTAATCTCCTCGCCCAGGCGAGAGACGATACCGTCGATATCCTCCTGCGTAAACAGAACCTTCTCGATATCCGGATGTTGAGAAGCCATGACAACCCTTTCTTGTGCTTAATCGCCCACACACCGCCGTATGGACGCGAACTACACATTCTAGCAGCGCACGGGGTATATTTTCCAGCCCGTGCACCATCAGCGCGGGAATACCGTCAACGCCGCACAGAAAAACTGGTGCGAGGGGCTAATCCGCGTCAACCACGCGAAGCAGATAGGCCACACGCGTCGCCGCCGTGCACTTAAAGCGTTCGTCCGCGCGAACTCCGGCGACCCACACCACGACACCCCCCGGTGCCGTCCTTACCATGGGCACGCCGGTGCGCTCGGAAACGGGAATACGAGCCTCGCACAACAAGTCGGATACCTTCTTGCTTCGGCCACTCATGCCTAACGGGCACATCACGTCTCCCGGTGCGGGACCGTCCACCCACAGGCGCGCCAATCGCCCCTCGGCAGGAACCTCGCCGCGCGAGCCCGCCAAGATCCGCTCGCTATCGCTGTTGGCAAAACCCAGGGCAGCCGCGTCCACCAAAGCTGCCACTTCCCCAGCAGCCGCAAACTCACGGGCGCGGCGCACGATATCGCATCCCGGCTCAACGGCTATCGCTTCTGTGACCAGCATACGTCCCCCGCCCAACGACATACGGCCGGGTATGGTAATCCAGTCCGCAACCAAGCCCTCACGAGCCGCCGGCGCCTTAAACGCCAGCATGCCAAACTCAACACGTGCGTCAATCCCCGCCGGAAGCGTAACCGAACCCGCACCCTCGGCAACACAGGAGAGGACTCGCTCCACATGGCGCATCTCTGGGCGAGCGTCCGGATCGATGCGTTTAATCGCCAGTCGCACGATGCGCCGCGCGATTACCACCTCGGCCGCAGCAAGGCGTCTGGCATCAAGCACCAGCGCGCCCGCTGCCTCTTTGCGCAGGCAGCTTCGAAACGCCTGTGCCGACAACTGGGATAGAAACGCATCCTCATCACCCAAGATCTCACAGGCGGCACCAATCGTCTTGCACACGCTCGCATTACGCTGCGCCAGCACTGGCATTACCCGGTGGCGAACGTAGTTTCGCAGATACGAGATATCTTCGTTGGTCTCGTCCTCGCGCCACGGCTGACCATGCACCTGCAGATAGCCCACAAGCTCGCCATGAGTTAGGTCGAGCAAGGGGCGTACCACAATATTCCTTCGGCGGGGAATGCTCGAGAGCCCAGCAGGGCCCGACCCCTTAATGGCGTTCATCAAAAATGTTTCCGCGCGGTCTGAAGAGGTATGGGCAGTGCAGATGCGCGCCGCCGTTCTCGGCGCCCCCATCTTGGCACAAAGCTCGCGAACATACCTTCGCGCCGCGGCATAACGCACCTCGCGCGCAGCCGCCTCGATATTGCCCGACTCCCCATCAAAATAGGCGTGCTCCACGCACAGCGGCAAGCCGTATTGTGCGCAGAGCTCGCGCACAAAGGCCTCGTCGCCGTCGGATGCCTTGCCTCGCAGGTGATGGTTTACATGAAGCACATGTAGGCGCTCGCGAGCAATGGGGGCAACGCCGCGTCCATCTTGGATATCCAGCTTTGATGTGCACGCCATAAGAAGCAGTGCCGTCGAGTCCGCACCGCCTGATACCATGAGCACCACAGGAGCAGCCTGCTGCCTCGTCCGGGTCTCATCGACTGCCCCGGGTACGGCATGGTGTCCGTAATGCTGTGATACCGTTGGCATTCGCTTCCTCCTCTATTCGTCAGCACTCATTGTATCCTTTGGAATCTTATGTCTCGCCTGCACCTTCATATCCTCGGCAGCGGCTCTAAAGGCAACTGCGCACTCATCGAGGGCCCGCAGGGGCTCATTATGGTCGATGACGGACTGTCCCGCCGCGAAACGCTCAAACGCATGGCTGAGCTCGGCCTTTCGGCAGACGACGTGTCCGCCCTTGTTGTCACCCATGAGCACAGCGACCACATTAAGGGGCTTGAGGTGTGGTGTAAACATTGGAACGGACCGGTCTTTTCCAGCAGAGGCACGCTCGCATCAAAGGAAAGCCTCGCACATCTGTCTGTTGAGGAATTCGACCCAGGTGACGCCCTCTCTATTGCCGGGGTCCACATTCAAACGTATTCGACATCGCACGACGTCGTCAATCCTGTCGGCTACCGTTTTGATGCCCAGGGTGATTCGCTTGGCTTTGCCACCGACACCGGCGAGTTGTCGAAGCATGCCATCGATACGCTCAAGGACTGTCGCATTCTCGCGCTTGAAAGCAACCACGATGTAGCCATGCTGCGTCAAGGAGACTATCCTCGCTTTCTTCAGGAGCGCATCCTGTCTGCAAAAGGGCATCTCTCCAACGAACAGGCCGCCGATGCCGCACGCGCGCTGGTAACCGATCGCACCGAGCAGCTTATCGCGATGCACATTAGCCAAGACAACAATCGCCCAAGCCTTACCGTCAAAAGCTACGCAAGCTCACTTGGGGCGACACTCGACAACGAGCTTGGTAGCACCGCCACCCGCATTGAGGGGCCACATAAACTCACGATACGTCCCGCCGGGCAATATCAGCCCATGACCATTCAGTAGGCCGTCTCAAATATTCAGTAGGCTGTCTCAAATAGAAAAGGGGGCCGGGAATCGCTTCCCAGCCCCCTTAGCTCAGGCACCGATGTTAATGGCCGATAACGTTAGTCGATGAAAATCTTCGTAACGTTCTTCTTCTCGACAATCTTAGGAACCGTAACGGTAAGGATGCCGTCAGCATACTTTGCAGAAAGGCCCTCGCTCGAAGCATCCTTCAGGTACACACCGCGCGTCGCGCTGTAAGAGCAAAACTCCTTCTGCAGGTAGTTCTTGTCCTTGTTCTCTTCGCTCTCCTCAACATTCACGCTAATGGAAAGACGACCCTCATTGAGCTCAACGTCGATGTCGTCCTTCGCGACGCCGGTCAAATAGGCCTTGACCTCGTAACCGTCGCCCTTGTCCTCAACATCAACGGGAAACGCCTTGGAGGCGATCGAGTTGTTTGCCAGATCGGTCATATCATCAAACAGATCGAACAACGAGCTAGCAGAGGGACGAACACCAAAAACCGAACGATAAGGAACCATGCTTGCCATGACTACCACTCCTTTAAGGGACTGCCGAGCCATCTTCTAGGTGGCAGGGACTTCTTTTGACGCTTTAATATATGCCCATCCATTTCTTATATATACATTTTGATATAAAGTTTTTTGAGTCTCTATCTATAAGCATATCTAAGTCTGTGTGACTAAGGTTTAATGAGGTCAAGGTTCTTTGAACCGTGCCTTAAATACCAAATGTGCCCTAGCTAAACAAAGCTGGGGCTTACAATGAGCGTATACACAATATTAATGACAACCTAAGGGCATCATGGACGATCAAACCTCCGACAATTCGTATGATCAGATGCAGAACGATAAATCAACCTATCCGCAGACCATACGCTACCATCGTCCCCATATTTCCCAAGAGCCTATTGACGATACAGAGCCTGAATATGTAACTCGCAATCGTTATCAAACCCTTGAAGAATCTCAATCAGGTCGCAAACACATGGGCGTAGCACCGAGCGAATCGGCGTATCTCAAAGATGCCCCCTTATCCAAAAACAGCGCATACAACCAGGAGCAAGCCCGAACACCCGCCAAGCAACAACGAAGAGAGCCTCGCCCTAAGCAGACCCTAACGCATTCTGCCCGCTATTTAGAGACGCCGAAGCAAGGAAAATCGATATTTATATCGTCTAGCAGGCGACGCAAACAGCACCGGCTCCAAATCGCGCTCTTGATCATTGCCATCGCGGCAATCGCGCTGGTCATTCGTTTTATTTTCTTCAAATAGAAAAGACAATTAAGCCGTAGGGGCTGTAAGTTTACAACGCCCAAACGCAAAAAGGGGGAGGCCGCGAGGCCTCCCCCTTCTCGATTCTCGATGACGGCTCGGTGCCGTCCACCGGTCAGCGGCGCCCTGGCCTCCCACGGGCTGGCCCCGCAGTACTCTCGGCGCGATGGGGCTTAGCTTCCGGGTTCGGAACGGGACCGGGCGTGCCCCCCATGCTCTGGCCGCTGACCGGTGGGCGGCGCCCACCGTATCTTCGGTGTCCGGTGTCTCATCCACGTGCCCTGGGGGCCGCATGGCGCATAGGAGAGGTCCGACTCGGGGGCATCCTCGTGCCCGGACCGCGCGTGAGCGCTGGGTCCCGCGGGCCGCGAGG
>NZ_JBQHUO010000004.1:0-128762 GCF_052065125.1 Collinsella sp. HCP28S3_G2 | reverse complement strand
TCGCGCGACGGGGCAATTCGATCTGCGGATTGTTTTCAGGGGAAGCCCCAAGGAGACCTACGCGACCTCGACAGGATAATCGCATTCGCTGATTTAATATTGCGCTCCTTCGGAGCTGCGGATAAGCGGGCCTCGTGCTGCGGAATGTTTTTAAGGGGATGCCCCCGGGTGGCCCTATGGCAACGTGGCTAGCGATGTCTACAGGAACCCACGCTTTGAAGGGGCGCCGGGCTGAAATAATGGCCTTTTATTGATAGGGGCTCTTGCTAGGCTGGAGCACTTACCAGCAACAGGCTTCGACTATGTGCTTGGTTTACGCCGCACTGGGTTCCTTGTATTCGAAGACTGGTTCTAGGAGGTCTTCGATGTTGCAGTGGAGGACTTTTGCTATGGCTCTTACGCTTGTTACCGAAGCCTCATTGATGTTTCTCTGGCGCTGCTCGTACATTTGGATTGAGCGGAGTGACACACCCGATTCGTATGCTAGGTCTTGTTGGGTTTTCTTAAGCTTCTTTCTTGCTAACGCAAGTTTGGTTTGCCTGGACGCTTTTTTCGCCATATCGCAGACGAGGCGAACCACTCGTTCCTCCGAGGCTTCGTGCCAGGGGTAATACAGACTGCGCAGCACATCAAATGGAACGACATGCAGCAAATCTTCGAAAGACTCTCCTAGGCGCCACTGCAGGTATGCCAGCATCCAGCCCGCCCAATATTCCGGCGTCTTCTCAAATCGATAGGTGCAGTCCGGTATAGGCCTGTTTTGATAGCCCGACCTTTCAGCGATAAGCGCGAACAGCTCAACACCCGATTTTCCCGACACTACCCATGCGTTGCCGCGTTCAAACTCGCGAGCAACCCCGCTCAGGCAAAAGAGTTCAGCAACTTCAGATCCTTCTGCTCCATAGTCATTGACGGCATAGTCGAAGCAGTCGCCGAGGTTGTTCATTGCGTCCTCGAGGTAGTAGACGGGATATGTCCTACTCGGTCCACGATCTGTTAACTCTTGGATCATTTAAATCAACCCTCCCTGCCATTAAATCCCTAATGTCGATGTCTTCGGAATCGAACCCATTGACCGTATCCAAGTATTTGTGTCGAGCATTCTGCTCTCGCTCAAAACGCTTGGGATAAAACTCAGACCCCGAAGCCCGCTTCCAATCGCAGAATCTAATCATCGAAAATGCGCGCTCGCTCATAAGGGCATATTGGATACCCAAATCACCCAAGCACATGATACGTTGCAGCTGTCTGAGCGATATCATGCCGCTGACAAACTGTCTTGCAAACGAAAAATAGGAGTCGTCAGCACGATAGCCTCGAATAACGTCATAAGGAGATGTATCAATTAAGCAGTTATCAAGTAGATAGCGAAGCCCTTCACGCGCCAATGGCGTCGAAACATTGAACTCTCTGTTATTCGCCAGAATTGCAAGCCAATTGAGGATTGAAAACTCCCCAGACTCCAAATCCAAGACCGAAAGGCCATCTAAATCAAGCTCATATCGATTGGCAACGCCATCAGACTCGGTCCGGCATGCCCATTCCATCGCCATTTCCTCATGTGACGTGCAATAAAACCCGCGCCCATAGTCATTGAATTGTCTGCATTTATCCAACGACGGACGTTCGACAACAACCTCCGACCCGTGCCAAAGCTCCATATCGACCTCCGAACAAAAATATCACCCCAGTGATAGTGTACCAACAACTATCACTGGGGTGATATAGATGGATGAATACTATTGTCTGCCAAGAGCCCCTACTAGAGGCAGGCCTCGGCAATGCGGCGCTTGAGCTCGTCGATGCCGGTGCCGGTCTGGGAGCTTGTGATGATTACGTTTTCGGCCGGGACGTTGAGTTGCTTTTTGATGGCTGCCGCTTGGCGTGCCTGCTGGGTGCGGCTGAGTTTGTCGGCCTTGGTGAGGCAGACGATAAAGTTGAACTCGTTGCCCTGCAGGTAGTCGATCATGTCATGGTCGAGCTTGCTGGGGTCATGGCGAATGTCCACCAGCGACACAACCAGGTTAAAGCTGCGCTCGGAGTCGAAGAAGTCGCCGATGAGCTCGGCCCAGCGGTCGCGCTCGGCCTTGGAACGACGGGCGAAACCGTAGCCCGGCAGGTCCACAAAGTGCACGTCGTCGGCCTCGAAGAAATTGATATTGCTCGTCTTGCCCGGCGTGCTCGAAACCTTGACCAGGTTCTTGCGGCCAAAGAGCTTGTTCATGATGGACGACTTGCCCACATTGGAGCGGCCCACAAAGCTCACCTCGGGACAGGTGGACTCGGGGATCTGCGAAACCTTGCCGTAGCTGGCGACGAACTTGGCAAGCTGGTAGTTAATGGAATCGGCCATGGATACTCCTTGGTCGTAGGTTCTTACAATAGGGATGCACGATTACGCAGCGGCGATGCAGCGGACGATATCGAGTGTGATGCCGCTCGCGGTGCGGGCGTACTCGTCCAAATCGAACTCTCGCTCGCAAAACGCGTCATATGCCTCGTCACAATTATCGCTGATAGCACGCAGCACCAGACAATCGACACCGTTCTTGGCTGCAATATGGGCAATCGCAGCACCTTCCATCTCAACGCAATCGGCATGCGTCACGTCGATGGCGGCGGTGCGCATGGCGTCGCCCGTTACAAAGCGGTCACCTGTAGCGATAGTGCCAACCAGGAACTGTTTAGGGTCCTTCTCCGCAGTGGAATCGGAAGCGTAAGCATCGATAAACCCATGTTCGGCAAGCACGGTGGTGGCGATGTCAACCAGAGCCGGTGTCGAGGCAAACTCCTCAAGCTCCGGCGCCGACTCGGCGATGAGCGCCGTGTCGGTATCCAGATAGCGCAGGCACTTGCCAATAACCACGTCATTGATATGGAGTTTGGAGTTTAAGCCACCCGCAATGCCCGAAAACACAACGGCCTGCGGAGCATATTTGCTGATGAGATGCTGTGTTGCACCAGCGGCGTTTACGGTTCCCATGCCAGCGGTCGTGGCGACCACTGACAGACCGTTGAGCTCGCCGCTTACAACGCTCAAGCCTGCCTCTTGCGACACATGGGCGCCGTTCAGTTCTTCTTTAATCTGCGCAACCTCTTTTTCGAGTGCACCGATGATTGCGATGGTAGGCATACCATCCCCCAAACCTGTGAAAACTGTTTATCCACGGTATGGTACCAGCATTTTGACTCAACCGCGCAATACGAAGCCGTTAGGCCAACGCAGCGCGGGTATCGTAGAGCGCCTTGGCGATGGCGGCCACGGCCTCACTCGAACGGTCACTCCACGGCATCGATGACATGATGCTCATAATGTAGGTGTCGCCATCGACATCGATGAGGCCAGCATCGCACGTCGCATTGCAACCTGCCTCGCTGATCCAACCGGCCTTGTTACGCACCATGACATGGTCGTCCTCAATGCCGTCACGGATAAAGGACCGGGTCGTAGAGGCCAGAAGGCCCGACAGCCATTGCGACGTCTCGCTCTCGCGGCTCAAATACTCGCTCATCTCGCGCCACAACTTGGCCGAGGTGCGCGGGCAGTAGGTTGGGAAATCGCTCATTGGATCGAGCGCGACCTCGTCTTCGACGCCGAGTGCGGCAATCCAATCCTCGTAGCCATCTTGATCAAACGTTGCACGCAACGCGATAAACGAGTCGTTATCCGAGTTGACGACCGAGGTCTCGATCAGGTCGCGAACCGTCAGCCAGCCCATACTGTAGCCGCCATAGGTGCCCAGAGTATCATCGAGCGATACTTGCCCTGTCTCGACCAGTAACTCGCAGACGTAGAGTACATAGAGCGCCTTGTAGCTGCTCGCACCGTACACCTCGGCGTCCGCGTTATACGTCACGCCCTTGCCGCTCGACAGATCGTAAAACACCACGCCCACGTCGCCCAATTCCTGGGCCTGATCAAGGGTATCTTGGAGCGCGGCGAGGCTCTCATCCTCAAGGACGGGGATCTGGTCATCAACCAGTGAGAAGGTCTGCACGGTATCGCCTGAGGGAATATCGTTAAAGTCCGCCTTCGAAAGCCTCGTCTTGAGGCTCGCTGTCGACAGGGTTTGACTTGCGGTGGCTTTAGATTTAGAGACCTTTTTGTTTTGCGTCTGTACCGTTGACGCATCTGAGTGTGCCATTCGCTCCGACGCGTAGGTTTTAGCGGTAATTCCGAGGATAATAACCGCCAACGTTAGCATCCCAATGGCGGCAATCTTCGTCACGCGGATGCGAGCGTCGGCAAGGCCACGCGAAGACGTGCCCTTCGTCTCATATCTGCTGCTATGCTGCGGCACATGCTCGTCCCGCGATGCGTTGTTTCGCACGTGGTCTCCTGATTGCTCCCGTTCATATACGAGCAGCATAATACCGAGCAGGCATTTCTTTCCAAAGATATTCAGAAGCGTTTAAGGTGTCTTTAAAGAAACCACAAGCGTATTTATCCAAATGGCACGATTGTGTTGCGCATCTCACCGCAACCCAGAGAGCAGTCTTTTTAGGACGGGGCTCTTTTAGCTACTTCTCCACCCTACCGGCCCCAAATGAGCTACCCCTAGCCGATAGCGTTTTTGAGTTCCGCGCGGCGCTTTTTCATGCCCGTCATGACGGCGTTGCGCAGCTCGGGCATGCGCGCGGTATCCATCTGCGGAACTCCCTCGAGCTTATAGGGAATCCCCAGCTGCTCATACTTGACGACGCCCATCGTGTGATACGGCAGCATTTCCAGGCCCACCACGTTATGCCACGGGGCAATCAGACGACCGAGTGCCTCGCACTCCTCTGCCGTGTCGGTAATGCCCGGTACTACCACGTGACGGATAACGACCTTGATCCTGCGACGCGCCAGCTCATCGCCAAACGCCAGGATGCGCGCAGGATCGCAACCGGTCAGCTTTTTATGCTCGACGGGATCGGCGTGTTTAATGTCGAGCAGCACCATATCGGTCTCGTTGAGTACGGCATCGAACTTCTCGGGATGCGCGGGGTCGAACGCATAGCCGCAACTATCCAAGCAGGTATGTACGCGACCATCGGGGTTGTTGTGCATTGCGCGGAACAGGTCGGCCAAGAACTCAGGCTGCAGGAGCGGCTCGCCGCCGGATACCGTAATACCACCGCTGCGGTAAAACTCATGGTTGCTCTGGAACTCGTCTATCAGGTGCTCGACGGTCACCATGGTGCCGCCGTTAACCGACCAGGTATCGGGGTTGTGGCAATACGCACAGCGCATGGGGCAGCCCTGAACAAACACCACAAAGCGGATGCCGGGTCCATCGACCGTTCCCATCGTCTCGATCGAATGAACGCGGCCCAGGGCAAACGCGGAGTCCTCAGGACGAGCGTCCATACCCTCGAGCTTCATCTCAGCCATTCCCGCTACCTTGCCTCTCATTGGTTTTAGCTACATAAATGCCAGAGTCATTCTAGCCTATATGCTTGATGGCGAAACGGTTTAGCGGTCAATTGGATTGTCCTATTTGGCCCCATGCAAAAGCGGCGGGAAGGTTGTCGCAACCCGCCCGCCGCCGAGGCAATAGAAATCGATAGACGCCAGGCGTTACGCCTTGAGCGTGAGCACCGCGCCGAAGGCGGTCGGGCCGCAATGGCTCGAGATGACGCCGCCGACCTGAGTCCAGGTAACGTCCCTAAAGCCCAGGTCGTGCGCATAGACTTCCATGTCGTCGCGCAGCTCCTCGGAAAGGCCTACCGAATACGCCAGGCCAATGTGCGAGTAGTCAATTTCGCCCTTCGCAACCATGTGGTCAATAAAAGCGCGGGCGCACTTGAGCATAGAGCCGCGGAACTTCTTAGTCGCCACGAACTTGCCGCCCGTTACCTCAATGCAGGGCTTAATCTTGAGCAGATGGGCGCCTAGGAACGCGACGTTGGACAAGCGACCGCCCGCCTTAAGGAAGGCAAGGTCGGTAGGAACAAAGCCCAGCAACACGCGGTCCATAACGGAGCTCGCGAAGGCGAAGATCTCGTCGACGGTGGCATCGGGATGAGCCTCGATGTATTTGGCGGTCTCGACGACAACAAGCGACTGGCCCACCGAGACAAAACGCGTGTCCATGGAGAACACGTAGTCGCGCCCCTCTGCCGCGATCTTCGAGGACTGATGCGAACAGGTCGTGGCCTCGGAATACGCAAGATGCAAAATGGTCGCGTCGGGCTGCTCGGCGTGAATGCGGTCGTACACGCGAGAGAAATCTGCCGGCGCGCAGCCGCTGGTCTTGGGCATCACGCCAAACTCGTTGCAGCGCGAATAGATCTCGAGCGGATCGATCGAGCCGTCCCCGACGGTCTCGTCACCAATCGTGACATGCATGGGCACACGCACAATGCCGTAGCGTTCGCAGAGCTCTGGCGTCACATCCGAACCAGATTCAACCACGATTACGTACTTGCCCATTCTTATCACGACCCATCTCGACGTTGACTTTTTAATATGTGACGCACGTCCGCCGTCCTGCTACAGAACGGTCTCCAAGCGCCAAAGAGACGCCGTCCCTTGCACAAAACAAAGGACAGCGTCTCCCTGGAAAACTCCGTTCTTAGCTGAGATTTTACACGGTTTATTACTAAGTGTTACTTATTCCGCAAACGGTAGCTATACGCGATAAACGGTAGCAAGTAAGTATCCAGAACGCTCAACCCATTAGGAGAGTTCCGCCTAAAGGGTGACTACACAGGACCCCCGCCGGGGCTGTTTGGGCTACCTCCCAAAACATTCCGCAGGACGCAAGAAGCCCTCGCCGCACGAAGTGCGCAGCGAGGGCTTCTTGCATGTCCGAGGACACCAATTTAATTTAGCGTGGTTCCCTAAAGTGCGATAACGCAGGAGACCCGGCAAGGCCGGGAGCACTTTGCCTCGCAAACATTCCGCAGCCGCGAAGCGGCGAGGACGTTTGAGAGGCAAAGTGCGTAGGCCTTACCGGGTCTCCGGTGAGAGTTGAGTCCCTTTAGAACTTGTTGTGGAAGGTACGCGAAATGACCTCGTCCTGCTGCTCCTTGGTGAGCGTGTGGAAGTTCACGGCATAGCCGGAAACGCGGATGGTCAGCTGCGGGTACTTCTCGGGGTGAGCCTGAGCGTCGAGCAGCGTCTCACGGTTGAAGACGTTGATGTTCAGGTGGTGGCCACCCTTCTCGGCGTAAGCGTCGAGCATGTGGACCAGGTTGTCGGCCTGAGTCTCGGAAACTTCAGAAACCTTCATAATGTGTCTCCTTCAATCGATAGGCGCCGGCCGAAACCGGCGCACTAATCAGTAATCGTTATTGTTAGTATAGCACTAACAATAGTTACTCGCCCAGCTGATCAAGGTCGATATCACCAAAGAACACTTGGTCCTCCTTGCCGAGCGCGCCCGGGATGATGGAGAAGGTGTTGGAGATGCCGTCCTGGGCATCGCGGAACGGGAGCTTGGAAACCGAAGACAGCGAAGCGATGGCGCCGTGGCTATCGCGCTTGTGCATGGGGTTAGCACCCGGGGCGAACGGCTGGCCAGCCTTGCGGCCGTCGGGCGTGGAGCCGGTCTTCTTACCGTACACGACGTTGGAGGTAATGGTCAGAACCGAGGTCGTGGGCACGGAGTTGCGGTAGGTGTCGTTCATGCGGATGTACTCCATGAACTGGTGCACAACGTCGTGAGCGATCTGGTCGACGCGGTCGTCGTCGTTACCGTACTTGGGGAACTCGCCCTCGGTCTCGAAGTCGACGATGATGCCGTTCTCGTCACGGACGGGGTGGACCTTGGCGTACTTGATAGCGGACAGGGAGTCAGCCACGACGGAAAGGCCAGCGATGCCCGTAGCGAACCAGCGGTGCACGTGCTTGTCGTGCAGAGCCATCTGGATGCGCTCGTAGCAATACTTGTCGTGCATATAGTGAATGATGTTCAGCGAGTTGACGTACACGCCAGCGAGCCACTTCATCATGTCGTTGTACTTGGCCATAACGTCATCGTAATCGAGCGTGTCGCCCTCGACGGCGCGATACTTGGGACCGACCTGCTTCTTGGAGACCTCGTCAACACCGCCGTTGAGTGCGTACAGCAGGCACTTGGCCAGGTTAGCACGAGCGCCGAAGAACTGCATCTCCTTGCCAATGCGCATGGAGGACACGCAGCAGGCGATGCCGTAGTCGTCGCCGTGGTAAACGCGCATGAGGTCGTCGTTCTCGTACTGGACCGAGGAGCTGGCGACAGAAGTCTTGGCGCAGAACTTCTTGAAGTTCTCGGGAAGACGGGTCGACCACAGAACGGTCATGTTGGGCTCGGGGCTGGTGCCCATGTTCTCGAGCGTGTGCAGGTAGCGGAAGCTCATCTTGGTAACGAGCGTACGGCCGTCAACACCCATGCCGCCGATGGACTCGGTGACCCACTGCGGATCGCCGGTAAACAGGGCCTGGTACTCGGGGGTACGGGCAAACTTGACCATGCGGAGCTTCATGATGAAGTGATCCACGAACTCCTGGATCTGCTCCTCGGTGAAGGTGCCGTTGGCAAGGTCACGCTCAGCGTAGATGTCGATGAACGTAGAGGTACGGCCGATGGACATAGCGGCGCCGTTCTGCTCCTTGACGGCAGCGAGGTAGGCGAAGTACATCCACTGGATGGCCTCCTGCGTGTTGGTAGCAGGTTTGGAAATATCGAAACCATAGGTCTCGGCCATCATCTTGAGCTCGCCGAGGGCGCGGATCTGCTCCTGCAGCTCCTCGCGGTCGCGGATGTTGTCGGCGGTCATGACCGTCGGGGTGGAAGCCTTCTGGGCCTCCTTGTCCTTGATCAGGTAGTCGACACCGTACAGGGCGACACGACGGTAGTCACCGATGATGCGGCCGCGGCCATAGCCATCGGGCAGACCGGTGATGATGTGAGCCGAGCGGCAAGCACGCATCTCGGGGGTGTAGACATCGAAGACGCCGGCGTTGTGGGTCTTGCGCTCGAAGGTGTAGCGCTCGACAACGTTCTCGTCGACCTTGTAGCCGTGCTGGCTGGCAGCCTGGCAAGCGATGCGGATACCACCGTTGACGTGCAGAGCGCGCTTGAGCGGCTTGTCAGTCTGAAGACCGACGATGGTCTCCTTCTCGCGGTGGGCGTTATCGATGTAGCCAGCGGGGTGGCTCACGATACCCGTGACAGTCTTGGTGTCCATATCGAGGACGCCGCCCTGCTCGCGCTCCTTGAGCAGCAGGTCGAGAACCTCGCCCCACAGCTCCTTGGTACGCTCGGTCGGACCGGCGAGGAACGATTCGTCGCCCTCGTAGGGGGTGTAGTTCTTCTGGATGAAGTCTCGGACGTCAACCTCTCCCGTCCAGATGCCTTCCTTGAAGCCTTCCCATGCCTCCTGCATTGTGTAACCACGCTCCTAGTTACGTATAATGCGGCGCTCTCTCACACCGCTGCTTATTGAATTCTTGAATATTCGGGTTGCATGACCGGCTTCATTCGCCTTCCATCGCGCGTTAGCACAGGAAAAAACGTTTGTCCACCTTGGAACTGCAACCCAAAACCCAAGATTTCACCCGTTTGAGAAGGATAACATAGCCACCCCCTTCATCAGGGCTGTTATATGTTTCTTTTTTTATACCATTAGGGCGTTTTTAACAAATCCGCAGGAAATGCGAGCGTGAACAACTACCGTTCACCGATTTGTTTGGTATTTTTCCTTGCCTTTGTACGACGTTCACTCTAGCTGTTATGCCAGCTTTAGCAGGGTAAAGTGCCCCAGAGACCCACAGAAACTGCAGGGCGGCCACGGGATTTCCCCCGGGGCCGCCCTGTGGCGTGGCTAGTTATTTAGCTTTGATTGCCGCTTGGCATTAAGCGGCTGCGGTGACCCTGTCGGCCGCGGCCTTTTTGCTGTCGCCGTGACCCTGGCCCTCAAAATGCTTGTAGCACCAGCTGGTGACCAGCGGGGTCAAAATGGCCGTCACGATGGCGCACGCTGCAACCTGCGCCGTAGCCGTCGCGAGCACGGCGCCACCGTACATGGCCTCGTTGACACTCGCCATGGCGGCAGGCGTGGCCACATTGGCTCCGGCGCAGCTCGAAATAGCCGCACCTGCGACACCCGTACCGCCCGTGAACTTATCGACCGCGATGACGGGAATTGCAAAGACCACCGAGCAGATCACGCCGAGCAGGATGCCGGGAAGACCGCCGTTGATGAGCTGGCCAAAGGTCATGGTCGAGCCCATGGCAAAGAAGACGAGCACGATGATGGCGGAAAGTGCCGGAGCCATCATCTTCTTAAAGCTCGGGAAGAGGTTACCCAGAATAATGCCGACGACAATCGGCAGGATGGCGCCCACGAGCGACCAGCCGATCGGAGCCTGGCCAGCAGCGCCGAGCACGATCATTGTGACCGGAGGGCCGACAACGAGTGTGGTGATGGCGACGGCGCCACGTTCGGCCTCGTTGCCCATGGTGCCCATCAGACCAGCGTACATAGCGTTGTTGGCGCCGGTGCAAGCCGCCAGCATCACCATGGCAGAGATGCCAAACAGGTTGTCGTTGAATACATAAAGGATGAGCAGCGACACGGCAACGACCACGATCTGCTTGACAGCGATGATGATGGCGCCGCGTGCAGCGGCGGCAGGAGCACTTTTAAACGAAATCGTCGTACCGACGATGAGCAAAAAAGCGCCCACGAGCGGGCTTGCACCCTGCTGGGTCATGCCAAGCGTAAAGCTGCCGAGCGTTTTAAACAGGTCGGGGAATAGCGTGTTGAGCAAGCAGCCCAGCAAAAGCGGCACCAAAATATTGGCGCCCGGGATGGAGGACATCTTAAAGAACGGCTCCTTTGCAGCCGGCGCCTCCACCGCAGTCGATTCACTCATATATATCTCCTTTGGATGCATGCGAATCGTAGCCGCACGCGCCTATGTCAGAAAGAAGGCGACAGCCCCGAGTCGCCAGGGTCGCCGCCAAACGATTACCGCGGGGTATTACCCGTCCAGGACGATGCCGCCGTCGCAGTCACCGATCTCGCCGTTCACGAAGCTGGCGAGGTCGGAAGCGAAGAACAGCACCATCTGCGCAGGCTCGCTGGCCTGGGCGGCGCGACCCAGAGGAATACCGTTGATGATGCGCTGAGAGTTCTCGTCAGAAAGGATCGATGTCATGTCGGTAAGCGTGAGCGACGGGCACACAGCGTTGCAGCGGACGCCGAACTTACCGCCCTCCTTGGCGACCGCCTTGGTAAGGCCGTTGACACCGGCCTTGGAGCTCGCGTAGGCCGCGGTGCCGAGCAGGCCGCCGCCGATCTTGCCAGCAACGGAGCTCACGTTGACGATAGTGCCGGCATGTGCCGCCTTAAAGTGCGGGTACACGGCATTCATCATGGTAAAGGTGCCGTTGAGGTTGATGTCGATGGTGCGACGCCACTCGGTGTCGTCGATCTCGTCAAACTTCTTGGTGCTGATGACGCCGGCGCAGTTGATCAGGATGTTGGTTTGCGGCAGGTCCGTAAAAATCTGCTCGACGGTCTCGCGCGCCTTGGGCGCATCGGCGACATCGAGCTGATAGAACTTGTTGCCCTCGCCAAGCTCGGCCACAGCCGCCTCGCCCTTGGCAGCGTTCCTTGCGATGAGCGCGACGTGTCCGCCGCCTGCAACGATACCCTTGGCAATCTCGAGGCCAATGCCCTGAGTGCCACCGGTAACGATCGCGGTTTTACCCGTGAAGTCAAATGCCATGACTCCAACCCCCTTGATTCAGGTGTCTCCTTGCGGGAAGTTGGAGCATCGCACATGGCGATAAATGAGTCCCAGTCGTCATGGTGGTGACAACCCCTCGCCTAACCGCGGGCATGATAGTTCTTTGAAACGCTTCAGCAATTGAATTATTTTAAGTCTTTATGCACTCTTTATATTGCCTAGTGGCCAAGTAGATTTTAGGACATGTCCAGAAATCTACCGAATAGGATGGTTAAGTGGGGGTATCTTTTTTCACCGGAAATAGTTTCTAGTGTTAGGGGTTTTCGGTGAAAGATACCGATTTCCGTGAACTTGGGCGTCAGCTCCTTACCGAGTTCGGCAGCATGCATCAGCGCATTTCGCGCTTTGCGGACAAAGCCCTCAGTGGCGAGATGGCCGTCATGCGCGCCCTCATGCTCGCTGGCGGTTCGCTCACGCCAAGCGAACTCGCCGATCGTGCCTGGGTCTCGAGCGCCCGCATCGCCAATATCCTGCGCGCTCTCGAAGCCAAAGGCTGGGTCGAGCGCGAGCACTCAAAGACCGACCGTCGTCGCGTACACGTCACGGTGACCGACAAGGGATTCCATGATCTCGAAATCAAGCATCGGGAATTCGAGGACCGCACCGCGGCCTTCCTCGAGCAGCTCGGCGAAACAGATACCCAAGAGATGGTGCGCCTTCTTAGGCGTGCCAACGAAATTATCGACCGCAATCAAGAAAGGAGAGATGCCGAGTGAGGATTCTCAAGCTCTTTAAAAAGCATGTCCTAGCACTGTTCGCAGCTATCGTACTTATCGTAATCAGCTGCAACGCCGATCTGGCGCTGCCTACGTATATGAGCGACATCGTCGACGTGGGCGTGCAGCAAGGCGGTATCGCCTCGCCCGTACCTGACACCATTCGCACCGAATCGCTCGACGACCTCGAACTCTTTATGAGCGATAAGGACGCCAAAGCTGTGGAGGCCGTGTTTAGCAAGGCAGATAATAACGGCATTCGAACGTACAAGGGCACCGAGGAGGAGCGCGCCGACGGCGGCAAGATTGCCGACATCGTGAGCCTGCCCGAGACCGTCGTCCTTTCGTTCAACCAGGGCATTGACGCCAACTCCATGGATGACATGATGGGTTCGTCCAGCGAGAAAAACAACAACGCCGCCCAGGCCATGCCCACCCCCGAGCAGATGGCGGCAATGACGCCCGAGCAGCTCGCCGAGATGCAGCAGAAGGCCGCAGCAGCGCAGGACATGCAAAAGCAGATTGATACCGACGGCGGTAAGATCACCATGAAGAGCCTGCGCCTAGGCGTTGAAGGCGGCCTAATCGACCAGGGCAAGCTCGTCGAGGGCGCCAACGATATGGCGGACAAAATGGGCTCCATGTCGGGTTCCATCGTGACCCAACGCGCCGTGAGCTATGTACAAGACGAGTACAAGGCGCAGGGCATCGACCCCGCCGACGTGCAGAACGCCTATCTGGGCCGCATGGCAACCACGATGTTTGGTCTGTGCCTGATCTCGCTCATCGCCACCATCCTGACCGGCGCCGTGGCCTCGCGCACCGCCTGTTCCATCGCACGCGACCTGCGCCGCGAGACCTTCAACAAGGTTATGCACTTCTCGCCGGCCGAGGTGGGCAAGTTTAGCCAGGCCTCGCTCATCACCCGCTGCACCAACGACATTCAGCAGATTCAGATGGCCGCAACCCTGTTTATCCGCATGTGCCTGATGGCCCCCGTCATGGGCATCGTCGCCGTCATGCGCGTCCTGGCCAACCACACCGGCCTGGAGTGGACCATCGCCGTGGCCATCATCGCGGTCTCGGCCGTCGTCGGCGTGCTTATGGGCCTCACCATGCCCAAGTTCAAAAAGATGCAAAGCTTTGTGGACCGCGTGAACCTCACTGCCCGCGAGCTGCTCGACGGCCTTATGCCCATCCGCTCGTTCAACCGCGAGGAGCATGAGCTCGAGCGTTTTGACAAGGCTTCGCTCGACCTAATGACCACGCAGCTCTACACCAATCGCGCCATGAGCTTTATGATGCCGCTCATGATGCTCGTCATGAACTGCATCACCGTGCTTATCGTCTGGTTTGGCGCGCAGGGAGTGTCCGATGGCGTGATGCAGGTCGGCAACATGATGGCGTTTATCTCCTACACCATGCAGATCGTCATGGCGTTTATGATCCTCACCATGGTTTCGGTCATCCTGCCCCGCGCCGAGGTCGCAGCCGAGCGCGTGGAAGAGGTCATCACCTGCCCCACGAGCATCAACGACCCCGCCTCGCCCAAACTGCCCGCCGCCAGCGCACCGCGCGGTGAGCTCACCTTCCGCGACGTGAGCTTCCAGTATCCTGATGCCCGCGCCGACGTCATTAGCGGCGTGAACTTCACCACGCATGCCGGTCAGATGCTCGGCATCATTGGTTCCACGGGCTCGGGCAAGTCCACGCTCGTACAGCTGATTCCGCGCCTGTACGACGTCACGGGCGGCAGCATTTCGCTCGACGGCATCGACGTGCGCGATATGGCCCTTTCCGAGCTTCGCCGCCGCATTGGTTACATCCCGCAGCAGGGACGTCTGTTCTCGGGCACCGTGGAGAGCAACCTTAAGTTTGCCGGCGACATGGTAAGCGACGAGAACATGCACGAGGCCGCGCGCATCGCCCAAGCCGAGGACTTTATCGCCGAGCGCGAGGGCGGCTACGACTCCCCCATCAGCCAGGGCGGCTCCAATGTCTCGGGCGGTCAGCGCCAGCGTCTGGCCATCGCCCGCGCGTTGGCAAAAAAGCCCGAGGTCCTGGTGTTCGATGACTCGTTTAGCGCCCTCGACTACAAGACCGACGCGCGCCTGCGCGAAGAGCTTGCCAAAAACGTTACCGACGCCGCGCTCGTTGTCGTAGCCCAGCGCATCGCGACCATCATGCACGCCGACCAGATCATCGTGCTCGACGACGGTCACGTGGTGGGCACTGGTACGCACGAGGAGCTGCTGCACAGCTGCCCGGCGTACCTGGAGATCGCACAGTCGCAGCTTTCCGCCGAGGAGCTGGGGCTCACTCAAGAAGAAATTGCAGCCGTTATGGAGGGAGGCGAGCACTAATGGCAGACGAGACCAAGACTCAGATTCCCAAGCCCACCCGCCAGCGCGGTCCCATGGGCCGCATGGGTGGCATGGGCCGCGGCGAGAAGGCCAAGGACTTTAAGGGCGCCATGCGGCAGTTGCTCGGCTATATCGGTCAACACAAGGTTGCCGTGCTTGCCGCCGTCGCCTTTGCCGTGTGCTCGGTCGTCTTTAACATTGTGGGACCCAAGGTGCTCGGCCAGGTTACGACCAAGCTGTTCGAAGGCCTGGTCGCCAAGGTCAACGGTACCGGCGATGTCGACTTTGCCTGGATCGCCAAGACGCTCGGCTTTTTGCTCTGCCTGTATCTGGCAAGCTCTGTTTGCAGCCTCATCCAGGGCTGGCTCATGACCGGCGTCACGCAAAAGATTTGCTACCGCATGCGCAAGGAGATCGCCGCCAAGATCGCTGTCGTGCCGATGAGCTACTTTAACGGACACAGCAAGGGCGATGTGCTCAGCCGCATCACCAACGACGTCGATACGCTGGGTCAGTCGCTCAACCAGAGCGTGACGCAGCTCATCACGTCGGTGACGCAGATTATCGGCGTGCTCGTCATGATGCTGTCGATCAGCCTGCCGCTTACCGGCGTCACCGTGCTCACACTGCCGGCCGCCGCGATTATCCTGACCGTGATGATTCATTTCTCGCAGCCGTACTTCCGCGAGCAGCAGCAGGTCCTGGGCACCGTCAACGGCATTATCGAGGAGGACTTTGCCGGCCAGAACGTCATTCAGGTGTTCGACCGCGCCGAGGCCTCAATCGAAGAGTTCGACCGTCAAAACGACCGCCTCTTTATTAGTGGCTGGCGCTCGCAGTTCCTGTCGGGCCTGATGATGCCGCTTATGAGCTTGGTGGGTAACATGGGCTACGTGGGCGTGGTCGTGGTGGGCGCACAGCTCGCGCTGACCGGCAATGCCACGCCCGGCGACATCCAGAGCTTTATCCAGTACGTTCGCAACTTTACGCAACCCGTGCAGCAGCTGGGCAACGTGAGCAACACGATGCAGTCTATGGCCGCTGCCACCGAGCGCGTCTTTGAGTTCCTGGCCGCGCCCGAGGAGGAGCAGAAGGCCAACGCGCAGATTCCCGAAAAGCGCCCTGGCCATGTGGAGTTTGACCACGTCAAGTTTGGCTACACGCCCGACAAGACCATCATCCACAACTTTAGCTGCGAGGCACAGCCCGGCCAGACCATCGCCATCGTCGGTCCCACCGGCGCCGGCAAGACCACGCTCATTAAGCTGCTACAGCGCTTCTACGACGTGGACGGCGGCTCGCTGCGCGTCGATGGCGTCGACGTACGCGATTGGGACCGCGCGGCACTGCGCGGCGAGTTTGCCATGGTGCTGCAGGATACGTGGCTGTTTAACGGCACCATCCGCGAGAACATCCGCTACGGACGCCCCGATGCAAGCGATGCCGAGGTCGAGGCCGCTGCACGCGCTGCACGCTGCGACCACTTTATCCATACGCTCGCCGGCGGTTACAACTTTATGATCAACGAGGAAGGCACCAACCTTTCGCAGGGCCAACGCCAGCTCGTGACCATTGCCCGCGCCATTTTGGCCGACCGCCCGGCGCTGATTTTGGACGAGGCGACATCCAACGTCGATACCCGCACCGAGGAGCTTATTCAACGCGCCACGGATGCGCTGATGCAGGGCCGTACCAGCTTTGTTATCGCACACCGCCTGTCCACGATCCGCAACGCCGACGTGATCTTGGTAATTCGCGACGGCGACATCGTCGAGAAGGGCACGCACGACGAGCTGCTCGCCCAAGGCGGCTTCTACGCCGACCTGTACAACTCGCAGTTCGACGAAGCGGCGTAAATTCTGCCGCAGGGAACGGATAACGCCCGAAAACGGGGGCGCAGGACAACCTGCGCTCCCGTTTTTTGTTCTGCGACCCTCAAACCGCCTCCCCTGGGACCAAATCGACGGCCTCTTCCAAGCCGCGTGGCATCATTCCATTCCAGGGCCAGCCAACGTTTGCCCAGATAAAACCTGCCAAAATAAACCTGTCCCTTTTTGGCAGGTTTTGGGGTGACGAGGGCTTGCACTTTAGCGTGCGACAGCGGATAATGCCGAGCATTCGACAATGCACACTTTGTCTTATTTGATTGAGGAGGCCCCGTATGGCCATGGAATTCAAGCGCAGGTTGCCGATCCCCATGGAAATCCGCGAGGAAATGCCGCTTTCCGCCGATCTTACCGCCAAAAAACAGGCATTCGACGCCGAGGTCGCCAAGGTCTTTACCGGCGAGGACGCGCGCAAGGTGCTCATCATCGGCCCGTGCTCTGCCGACCGCGAGGACTCGGTGCTTGAGTACATGAACCGACTGGCCAAGGTCGCCGAAGAGGTCAAGGACAAACTCATCATCATTCCGCGCGTCTATACCAACAAGCCGCGCACCAAGGGCACTGGCTACAAGGGCCTGCTGCACAACCCCAACCCCGAGGCTCCCGACGACCTGCTCGAGGGCGTCAAGGCCATCCGCCGTATGCACCTGCGCGTCATCGAGGAGACCGGTTTCTTTACCGCCGATGAGATGCTCTACCCGTCCAACTACCAGTACCTCGTCGACCTGCTGAGCTACGTCGCCGTGGGCGCGCGCTCGGTCGAGAACCAGGAGCATCGTCTGGTGTCGAGCGGCATTTCGGTGCCTGTGGGCATGAAGAACCCCACCGCCGGTTCCACCACCGTTATGCTCAACTCCATCTACGCCGCCCAGGCACATCAAAGCTTCATCTTCCGCAACTGGGAGGTCGAGTGCGACGGCAATCCGCTCGCGCACGCCGTCATGCGTGGCTACATTGGTCTCGACGGTCGTACCTACCCCAATTACCACTACGAGCATCTGGAGCGTCTGGCTGAGCGCTATACCGAGCATGCCGGCTACGCCAACCCGGCGGCGATCATCGACTGCAACCACGACAACTCGGGCAAGCGCCCGCTGGAGCAGCACCGCATCTGCAAGGAGGTGCTCGACAGCTGCCGCCGCAACGAGTCCATCTCCAAGCTGGTCAAGGGCTTTATGATCGAATCCTACCTGGAGGACGGTAACCAGTCTGTCGACGGCGGCGTCTTTGGCAAGTCCATCACCGACCCGTGCCTGGACTGGGAAAAGACCGACTACCTCATCCACGAGATCGCAGAGCGGGTGTAGGTTACGGCGTTTTACCAAACCGCGTAACTACTCGACGCTGCGCGGGCCGCATTTGGACAATCTGACGCTCAACTTCAAGGGCGCGACCAGAAGGTCAGCGCCCTTTCGTTTCACGTCACCTTGTCTCAAATGCGGCCCGCTCGCTGTCCGTCCTCTACCTGCGGCGCCGTCTTGCTCCGAACGCGACAGTTAGGGACGTTCCTTTTCTGCCGGCAGTCTGGGACATTCCTTGGGGTAGTCGTTGGGGACGCTCTTGTTTGACTAGTCGTTTAAGAACGTCCCCAACGACTACCGGGGGAGTTGCCTTCCCTCGCGGCGGTCTTCTAGCAGAAAAACCAAGTGAGTAGGCTTTTTGCAGGAGGCCAAGCACGCCCCAAAACGCCACAGCTCTGACCTGCGGTTTTATTGAGCATTTGTCGCGATGTGCTCGGCAGGTTCAAAAAAGTCTACTCACTTGTATCTGAGACGCACCAGGTTGGAAAAAACCGCCGCGAAAGGGCCCCTGGTCCCTTCGCGGCGGTCATACGCCTCTGATTTTGCGACGATTTTGCCCGCTTGTTATTCGCTGTAGCGGGTGGCTATGGCAGCTCGCACCATTTCGGCACTCATGAGGTAGGTCACCAGGAAGTAGCCACCGTATGCTGCCAGGAAGATCGCGCAGGTGAGGCCCACGGTGCCGCCGATGCTCATATTTCCGAATATGCTCACCAGCTCGATAATCACCTTAAGTGCCACAAAGGAGTGCGCCAGACCCACTGCCAGCGGGAACAGGAAGAATACCGCCTGCTGCGCCATCACCGAATGGCGAATCTGGCGGTCGTCGCAGCCGATCTGTGCCAGCACACGATAGCTGCGGCAGCCGTCGGCCACGTTGGAGAGTTGCTGGATCGACAGAATCGCCGCGCATGCAACAACCAATACAAAGCCGATGTAGATGGCTAGGTAGCTAATAAGACCGTTCATTTGCGCTGCTTGCGTGTACATCTCGGAGCGTGTGATGAAGGTTCCCCAAAACCCCGGCTCTTTGCCGTCAACGAGCAGATTGTCGAGCAAAGTGTATTCAATGCTCTCGTCTGCCTCGGTCGTATCCATCCCCTGTTTGTAGTTAACGAGCAGGCTACTGGAATACGGCTGCAGATTAAGTTGGGACAACAGCTCGTCGGCAACGACGACGGTACCCGGATTACTGCCCATCGCCGAGTTGGCGATGGCCGCCGTATCTTCGTCCGACTTATCGGTTGCGGGCTTGAGCGTATGCCCGCCCAAGGTAAGGGCATGGCCGCCAGCCATATACTTGGTGTACAGGTCGACCAGCTCGCCGCCCATATCACACGTGAGCAAATACTGGTCGTGACCGATGTGCACCGGCTCCTCGCCCATCATCTGGCGCAGTTTGTTGTACTGGCTCGCCGGCGTCACAAACAGACCCATCGCATCGGCATTGCTACCCCCGAACGCCTTTGGAAGCTTTTCGCCCATGATCTTGCACATCTCACTTGGGGTCACCGAAGGATTCGAGCCGCCAACCGGGTAACTCAGATACGAATCGATCTGTACATGCTCACCGGCAACATCGGCGATATTGACCTTCTTGCCGGTCTCGTCGTTGTTGTCCGCCGACTTGCCCTTACCGTGCCATGCGGGGTACAAATCGACCGTTGTATCGGCCAGCACCATGCGATCGGCCTCAGACGGATTGACATACTCTTTGTAGTAGTCGAGCGTATCGGGCGTGTAATAGACATACGTCTGCGACATATCGGCCGGCGTATAGCGCTCCAGGTTTTCGTTCATCACATTGGCAATCGACATACCGCACGTCACCGAGGTGATGGCCAAAAACAGGAGCATCGCGATGACGCCCATCGAAAAGCACACCGTGTTGACCTTGGCCGCAAGCTGGCGCACGGTAAACATGTTGAGGCCGCGCCAATACACGCCGCGCAGGCTCTGCAGCAGCTTGATAAGCATGCCCGAGAGTCCCCAAAACAGGGCAAAGGTACCCACGGTAACCATAGCGGTCGTAATGCCAAACTGGTTCATGGCCTCTTGCAGCTTGCTGTCCGTCGCGGTTAGCGGGAACCCATCACGTAGCAGACGGTAATAGGCCACGCCCACAAGCACCACGCCCACGGCAAAGATGGCAATCGCGATCCAGGGGTTGCGTGTCTTGATGCTCTCGTTGCGACGCTCGGCACCCATAAGCTCGATGAGTTTGGTACGACGCACGGCGCGAAGGTTCAGCAGTAGCGTGAGCACAAACATTACGAGCATGCAGGCAAGGGTCAGGTTGAACGCATGCACCGAGAAAAAGAAGTGGAAATTGGCGATCTGTGTCTTAAAGAGCGAGGCCGTAAAGAACGTCATGAGCTGGGAGAGTCCCACACCCAGCACAATGCCGGCGACAAAGGCCACAACCGATACTATCACGGTCTCGAGCGCCATGATCGTGGCGACGCGCCCGCGCCCCATACCGAGCACCTGGTACAGGCCAAACTCCTTCTTGCGGCGTTTCATAATGAAGTTATTGGCATACACCATCAAAAAGGCCATGACACCGGCCAAAAAGTACGTCAGGTAGCCGAGCATGCTGCCCATAACCTGCGCCAAGCCCTCTTCATCGATTCCGGCGATGTCGACCTGCATCGAGATGGTGTTAAAGGCATAGAAGACCGTGACGCCCAGGGTGAGCGTCAAAAGGTAGACGAGGTAGTCGCGGCCGGCGCGGCGGACGTTGCCCCAAGCGAGTTTACAGAGCATCGGAGCCCTCACCGCCCATCATGGCAACGACCTCCATAATGCGGTCGAAGAACTCGCGGCGGTCGGTGTCTCCGCGGCGCAGCTCGGTGAAGATCTTGCCGTCGCGAATAAACAGCACACGGCTCGTGTAGCTGGCGGCAAAGCTGTCGTGCGTGACCATGAGCACGGTGGCGCGCAGGCGGCGGTTAAGGGCCTCCAGGCTCTCGAGCAGCAGGCGAGCGCTCTTGGAATCGAGGGCGCCGGTGGGCTCGTCGGCCATGATCATGGTGGGGTCGGTGACGAGCGCGCGAGCCGCGGCAACGCGCTGCTGCTGACCGCCGGACATCTGGTAGGGATACTTGTCGAGCACCTGACTGATGGACAGGCGCGCTGCCACATCCTGCACGCGGGTCGAGATCTCTGCCGAGTTTGTGCGGGCGATGGTGAGCGGCAGGGCGATGTTCTCGCGTGCCGTGAGCGTATCGAGCAGGTTGGAGTCCTGGAAGATAAAGCCGAGCTCCTCGCGGCGGAACTGCGAAAGCTTAGCCTGCTTCATGCGCGTCACGTCCTGGCCGTTGATGCGGATCGCGCCACTTGTGGCACTATCGATGGTCGACACGCAGTTGAGCAACGTCGACTTGCCCGAGCCCGAAGCGCCCATGATGCCAACGAATTCGCCGCGGTTGACGGTAAAGCTGACGTCGTTGAGCGCGCGGGTCACGTTGCCCAGCGCTCCGTATACCTTTTCGAGATGCACGACTTCCAGTACCGGGGTCGCCATGTGCGTGGTTTGCATACCGAGTCCTTTCTTGCGATTAGTCTACGGCATCTATAGTCGCAAGAAGCCGAGTCGGCTACCATCGATATCGCTTACGCTTGCCTTACCGTTGCGTAAGGTAGGGGTAGTCTTTTTGGGACGGGGCTTTTTTAGCTACCCTATCCGTAGCCTTCGAAGCATGAGGCCGCATTTGACATAGGGCAGCTAAAAAAGCCCCGTCCCAAAAAGACTACCCAAATGAGCTGCCTTGTCATGTGTTGATGCTGAGAGAGGACTCCTGTTGAAGACTGTTCATGTTGCCGCTGGGATCATTCGCAAGGAAGGATCTGACGAGCTGCTTGCCGTGCAGCGCGGCTACGGCGACATGCGGGGACTTTGGGAGTTTCCCGGCGGCAAGCTCATGCGCGGCGAGACGCCCGAGGACGCCGTACGCCGCGAGCTCATGGAAGAGCTGCAGGTAAAAGTCACCAACCTGCGCGATTTCTATACCGTTGAGTACGACTACCCCGATTTTCATCTCTCCATGGAGTGCTACTACTGCTCGCTCGCCGATGACTCCGATGAGCCCCAGAAGCACGACCGCCAGCTCGATATCCGCTGGATTCCGCGCACCTCGCTTGCCACCGTTGAGTGGATGCCCGCCGACAAAGGGCTTATCGATGCTCTGATTGAGTTGAAGGAAGATCGGCTTGAGGCCAACGGCGCCGCCGATGACGCCACGCCCAACACGGCCGACAAACCCGCCACCAAGCCCAAGCGCGCACCTAAGCGCCGCAGCAAAAATCGTCCCAAGCCCGGTCTGCTCGACGGCATCGATACCTCGGACCTCTCCGCTGACGAGCGCGAACTGGTGCGCCGTCGCGCCGCTATAAAAAAGTCCATGAAGGGCAACAAGCGCGCCAACACCAAACCCGAGCTGCTCGTTCGCCAGCGCCTGCGGGCAGCGGGCCTTACGGGATACCGTCTGGAATGGAAGGTACCCGGCAAGCCTGACATCGCCTTTCCCGGGCGCAAGATCGCCATTTTCGTCAACGGCTGCTTTTGGCATCGCTGCCCTAAGTGCAATCCGAGCCAGCCCAAGCGCAATGTTGAGTTTTGGGAGGCAAAGTTTCGCCGCAACGTCGAGCGCGACCGAGCCGCCATCGACGCGCTTACCCGAATGGGCTGGACGCCCATCACCGTCTGGGAATGTGAGCTCAAGAAAGACCGCATCGACGCCACCATGGAAAAGGTCATCGAACAGGTACGCGCCGCCGCACCGCAGCGCTAACAGCGATCATTCACACGCTCCGCACGTCCGCGCCACAAACCTTAGAAAGCCCTTAAGCTCAAAACCTTTCAAGAGTGTTATTCGATACCTTTGACCTGCAGTTTCACTGTTATAACAAACCTGATTAAGCCTTTCTTTAGTGCTTCTTTGCAGCAGCCGCGGCATAATACTGCCAACGAACGGGACCTAGCAGCACACCCCGTGCGCAACCTTTTGGTGGACATCGAGGAGGCCGCATAAGCATGCATTCTTCCAATGACGCAGCACAGCAGCCATCCCTAAAACATGCAGACCTTTTCTCCTTCCCCCCGACACAGAGAAACGGCCTCCTCGACTCCCCCACCACAAAAGCCAAACGCTCAACCGATCAGAATCTCAACTTGCGAGCATCGTTCGAAAAGCTCCAAGCATCCCTAAACAAGTCATTCCCCAACCAAGCCCGGGCATACTAGTCCCCCATCAACAAAGAAGCCCTAGCGCCCCACCCCTTCAGCCCCAACGCCACAAGGGCGATCGAGCAGGGCCGTCCGGAAACGGAAAAGGGCCTATCTCTCAGAACATTCCGCAGGACGGAGGAAGCCCCGCAGCGCGTGCGCGCAGCGGGGCTTCCGACATGTCCGAGGACGTTCTGAGAGATAGGCCCTTTTCCGTTTCCGGACGGCCCGGTGGGATCAGAGTACCCTTGCTGTTACTCTGCTTTGCCCACAGAGTTGAGGTTGGTCATGCGAATCTTAACCAGCTCGGTGATCTCACGCATGCCCTCCTTGGCCGGCTTCTTGGGATCGAAGCAGGCGGGGTTCTCGGCCATGTAGGCCATGAAGCCCTTGGTGTAGGCCTGACGCAGCTCGGTAGCGTAGTTAACCTTGCAGATGCCGTTCTTCACAGCCTCGGCAACCTGCTCATCGGGCACACCGGAAGTGCCGTGCAGAACCAGCGGCACGTCGACGGCGTCGCGGATGGCCTTGACCACGGACTGCTCGATGTGCGGATCGCTCGTGTACACGCCGTGGCTGGTGCCAACGCCAATGGCCAGCGAGGTGCAGCCGGTGCGCTCGACGAACTCCTTGGCCTCGGCAGGATCGGTGTAGGGGCTCTCGCCCTCAACCGCGGGACCGTCGTCCTCCTTGCCGCCAACCTTGCCGAGCTCGGCCTCGACGGGCACGCCCATGGCGCGGCCAGCGTCAGCGACGGACTTGGTCAGGGCAATGTTGTCCTCAAAGGACTCGTGCGAGCCGTCGATCATGACGGAGGTGTAGCCCGTGCGGAAAGCCTGCATGCAGCGGTCATAGCCATCGCCGTGATCGAGGTGCAGAGCGACGGGCACGGAAGCGCGCTCGGCAGCGGCCTTCACCATGCCGTAGAAGTAGTCCAGACCAGCGGTCTTGATGGTGCCCGGGGTGGTCTGCATGATGACGGGGGACTTGGTCTCCTCGGCAGCGGCCAGAACGGCCATAACAAACTCGAGGTTCTCGACGTTGAACGCGCCGACGGCGTAGTGGCCGGCCTGAGCGTCCTTGAGCATCTTTTCGGTGGTAACAAGTGCCATGAGCGTTTGCTCCTCTCCCTCGCCCGCATCTGGACATCGGGCGTAGTTGTTCACAAGGCGTTTTACCTTGCGTTTTACTGCGCTCATTGTATGAAATTCAGCGGCTTTGCACGTACGAGATATTGAGTCCATGCAGGCCAATACAGTCGTTTTTGAAAAGTAAACGGAAGGAATCGGAACCGAGTGGGCGTGTTCGATATTGAATTTTGAGCGTTTAGCGTCTTTCTTTTATAGAAAAGATAAGTAATCGAAAGGTGTTTTCTTACTCAAAAAGAAAATGAACGAAAATAGAGTCAACACAATTCCTGCAAATTTAGCCGAGAATGGAGCAAACATGGCCCAAGCTACCAACCGCGCTTTTGCTGACGAGCGCCGTACCGCCATTATGGAAATACTCGAGCATAACGCCTCGGTGCAGGTAGCAGAAATCGCCCAGACCTTTGGTGTGTCCTCCGTCACCGCCCGCGCCGACCTGGACGCGCTCGCCGAAGCAGGCAAGCTGCGTCGCACACATGGTGGTGCCGTATCGCTCCACAAACGCCTGACCGTCTCCACGCAAGATCGCCGCATCAATGTCAACGTCGCCGCCAAGCAGGCCATCGCGCAAAGCGCCATCGAGCTCGTTAATGACGGCGACACGCTGCTCGTCGACTCGGGCACCACGGCGCTCGAATTCGTCCGGCTCCTCGATCAGCGCGACGGCATCACCGTTATCACGGCCGACATTACCATCGCCGATTATATTGACGAGAGCATGCCCTCGGTCGATGTCGTCATGCTGGGCGGGGCACTGCGCAAAGGTCATCGCTATCTGTACGGCCCACTTACCATGCAGGCGCTCCAAATGGTCCACGCCGACCTTGCCGTCATGTGTCCTGGCGCTTTTGTTCCCGGCTGCGGTTTTACGACCGACTTTCCGCAGATGGCCGAGACCAAAACGGCTATGGTCGGTGCCGCCCGTCAAAGCGTCGCCCTCATGGACGCCAGTAAGGTCAACGGACGCGGCATGTACCGTTTTGCCGAGCTTGCCGACGTCGACATCATCGTGATGGACAGCGACCCCGACGCCGCCGTCGCCACCTCAATCGCCGAGGCCGCCGACAGCGCACGTCCAGCCCTCATCATCGCTGGCGCTTAAACAAAAACCACCACAAAGGGCCTGTCCCTTTGTGGTGGTTTTGCCCGTTAAAAGCGAAATATCGCTACTTGGAAAGCTCGTCGGCGAGGGCCTCGATCTGGGCGCGCGATGTGTCGTTGAGCGAGCCCAGGACAGTCACCTTGTTCTGCGCCAGGGTGATGTCCTTCATGCCCTCGAGCTCCCTGGTCATAACCTTGGCAGCGGCGGGCGTCCAGGAACCGGCCTCGACGAGCGCCACGGTGCGGTTCTGGTAGGCATGCTCGGCGAGCGTGTGGATAAAGGTGCTCATGAACGGGAAGATCTCGCCCTGATAGGTGATAGAGGCGAGCACCAGGCGGTCATAGCGGAACGCATCCTCAACGGCCTCGGCCATGTCGTCGCGAGCCAGGTCAAAGACGGAAACCTTCTGGCCGCGAGCCTCGAGCGCTGCGGCGAGCTCCTCGACAGCGGCCTTCAGATGGCCGTAGACGCTCGCGTAGGCAATGGTGATGCCCTCGTCCTCGGGCTGATAGCTCGACCAGGTGTTGTAGGTGTCGAGGTAATAGCCCAGATTCTCGGTAAGGACAGGACCGTGGAGCGGGCAGATGATCTGAATATCCAGATCGGCAGCCTTTTTGAGCACGGCCTGCACAAACTTGCCGAACTTACCGACGATGCCAAAGTAGTAGCGGCGAGCCTCACAAGCCCAGCCCTCGGGATCCTCGATGTCGTTGGCGCCAAACTTGCCAAAGCCGTCGGCGCTAAAGAGCACCTTGTCGGTGACCTCATAGGAGAAGAGCACCTCGGGCCAGTGAACATTGGGGGCGCCGATAAAGGTCAGGCTGTGGGCGCCCAGGTCGAGCACATCGCCCTCTTTGACAACCATTTTGCGCTCGGGGAAGTCGGTGCCAAAGTAGTTGACCATCATGCGGAAAGCACCCATGCTGGCCACAATCTGCGCCTGGGGATAGCGCTCCATAAAGGCGGCGATACCGGCGGAGTGATCAGGCTCCATATGATGGATGACCAGGTAGTCGGGCGTACGGCCATCGAGCGCGGCCTCGAGGTTGCCGAGCCACTCGTCGACAAAACCACCGTCGACCGAATCGGCGACAGCGATTTTATCGCCCAAGATAACGTAGCTGTTGTATGCCATACCGTTCTCGGACACATCGTACTGGCCCTCGAACAGGTCAATGTCGTGGTCGTCGACGCCAATGTAGCGGATATCCTTGGTGATCTCCATCAGACAAAGCCTCCTAGATAGACAAAATAACTTGTCTATCATAGCACTTGGCAGCATTCCAACTGTTATCTGCCGGCATCCTTACCGATTGTTATTGAAATACGATAAATCGTCGTTTACCTGCGCAAACTATGAGCGTGGCATCGCCGTGCTATGTCGAATAATGAGCTGGCCGGGAATACGGATAGCAACGGTTTTGCCCGCCGTACCCGCCTCGGGAACCGCGTGCTCAAACACCTCGCGTCCACGCTGATGTAAATCGAATCGAACGGTCGTGAGCTCGTTATGCGCGACAAAGTCGTCGAGCGAATCGTCGACGCCCACCACGCTTACGTCCTCGGGCACGCGCAGGCCGCTATCACGCAGCGCGGCAATCGCGCCATTTGCCATCTGATCGTTTGCCGCATAAATCGCCGTCATGGTGCGATCGTGCTCGGCCAGGTACCTGCCGGCCTCGTAGCCGCTGTTGGCAGACCAGTCGCCCTCGAGCGGCGCCTGCGGCTTAATGTGCTTGTGCTCGAGCGCATCCTGCCAGCCGGCGCGACGAAATTGCTCGTCGACCGAGAACGACGGGCCGCCAATATAGCGAATTTGCTCGTGCCCCAGCTCAAACAGATGATCCATAAGCAAGAGCGAGCAGCCGTAATGGTCGGAGTCGACCGTGGTCACCCGCGGGTGCGCGTACATGGTAACAATAACCGTGCCAATGCCCGGCAGCGGATCAAACGTCTCAAAATCGGGCGCCATACGACTCATGCCGATGATAATGCCGTCCACCGGCAGCGCAGCCATACGACGCGTGGCCTCGGCAAGCGAAAACTCCTCGGTCTTGGACATCTCGACCAGCGTGATGGCGCAATTATGCTCGCGAGCAGCGCTGGCGATGCCGTCGATCATTGAGAGGTTGCCAAACTTGGTGATATCGTTGACGCACAGACCGACCGAATGGTAACGGCCGTCGCGCAGCGAGCGACCGGCATAACTCGGACGAAAACCGAGCTCTTGCATAGCGGCCTGCACGCGGTGGCGCGTCTGCTCGTTAACGTTGGGCAAGCCGTTGGCGACGCGCGAAACCGTCTGCTGCGAAACACCGGCAGCGCGGGCGACGTCGGCCATGGAGACCGGACGCGTACCTGTATCGTTGGACGAGTGCCTTGCCACAGAATCACCTTCACCCTTGCGAAATCTGAATAGCGTGCATGCCGACCCGGGCAGAAATATATCCCGCTCCGAGGCCCGCTATCGTCGGACGCATGTTAACGTACTCTACTTTTTCTATCTGCATCTCTTCTGCTTTATAAGTCCATACGGCGGTACCGTTCACGGCTGTAATTCTACCGACTACCGGATTCTCAAAAAGTGGCAAGCGTTGTGTTATGAGTACGTTAACATAGCGCGTAACGTGCGATATCGTGAACACTTGGTTCATGCCGCTTCAAGTTGTTAACGTACTCATAACGACGCAAAACTCGCCCGTGCGCGCCAAAGAAAGGACTCCCATGACCACCCCCGACGAAAAGACACTCACCTTGCTCACCAAGCTGTTTGAGGAGGAGTTTGGACCCATCGGCGACCGCCAGGTGCTCTACGTGCACGCACCCGGGCGTTCTGAGATCAGCGGCAATCACACCGATCACGAGGGCGGCCATGTTATCGCCGGCTCGCTCGATGTCGCCGTTGACGGTATCGCCGTGGCAACCGACTCCAACAAGATCCGCGTCGCCGACGAGGGCTATCCTACCTTTGAGATCACGCTCGATACGCTAGATGTTCAGGAGTCCGAGAAGGGCACGTCCGCAAGCCTCGTCCGCGGCATGGCCCATGAGATTGCAGCTCTGGGCGTTGAGCCCCAGGGCTTCGACTTCGCCTTCACCTGCTCCGTTCCCTCGGGCGGCGGTCTTTCGAGCTCCGCTGCTGTCGAGGCGGCGTACGGTCGTGCCATGGAGGCGCTCTGGGGCGCACCCACTATTGAGCCCGTCGCGCTCGCCCAGATGAGCCAGCGCACCGAGAACAACTATTACGGCAAGCCCTGCGGTCTTATGGACCAGGCCGCCGTTTGCTTGGGCGGCCTTGCCTACATGGACTTTGAGGACCAGGCTCAGCCTAAAACCCAGAAGCTCGAACTCAACTTTGAGGATCACGGCTATGCGCTCGTGCTCGTTAAGGTTGGCGCCGACCATGTGGCAGCTACCGACGACTACGCCGCCGTTCCGCGCGAGATGCAGGACATCGCCGCCGAGTTTGGCAAGACACGCCTGTGCGAGGTAAACGTGGCGGATTTTGACGCCAAGCTCCCCGAGCTACGCGCCAAGCTGGGCGACCGCGCCTGCCTGCGCGCCGTTCACTACTGGTACGAGAACGGCCTGGTCGATAAGCGCTGGGCAGCCCTTAGCGCCGGCGACATCGACCAGTTCCTGGTCCTGACGCGCGAGTCCGGTGCCAGCTCCGCCATGTACCTGCAGAATGTCGTCGCCAAACTGGGCTCCGAGCAACCTTCCATGTATGCCTTGGCGCTGGCCGAGCATGTGCTCGACGGCCGCGGCGCCGTCCGCATCCACGGTGGCGGCTTTGGTGGCACCATCCAGGCCTTCGTGCCGCTCGACCTGGTCGACACCTTCATCACCAAGATGAACGGCTGGCTGGGCGAGGGCTCTGCCCGCCACTACGCAATTTCTGACAAGGGGGCTTACGCGGCATGGCTGTAATGACTGATGTGCGCGAGGCCGCGCAGGGCCTGATTGAGTATGCCATCCATCGATCCATGATCGGACAGGATGACCGCATCTGGGCCTACAACACCATTCTCGAGTGCATCGGCGCCACGGGTCCTGCGCTCGACATGGCTTGGGCGATGCAGAACGAGAAGCTCTCGCTCTTGCACCCCGATACGCTCCCCAATTTTGACCTGGAGGGCACGCTTGCCGCGCTTTCCGAGGACGCCGTTGCCAACGGCGCTGCCGAGGACACGGCGTCGGGCCGCGACCGCATCGCCATGCGCATCATGGGCGCGCTCATGCCGAGGCCTTCGGTTGTAAACGAGGAGTTCAACGGACGCATGGGCGTCAACGAACCCCGCGCCGCGACCGACTGGTTCTATGGTCTGTGCTGTGACGCCGGTTACGTGCGCCGCGCCGCCATCGCGCGCAATATCAAATGGAGCACCCCCACCAACTGGGGCGACCTGGAAATCACCATTAACCTGTCGAAGCCCGAGAAGGACCCGCGCGACATTGCCGCGGCCGGCGCCGCAAAGAACACGGGCGAGAAGTATCCCGCCTGTCAACTGTGCATCGAGAACGAGGGCTACCCTGGACGCTCCGCCGCAGCCGACGGCGGCGCCCATCCCGCTCGCCAGAACCTGCGCGTTATCCCCATCCAGCTCAACGGCGAGCGCTGGGGCTTCCAGTACAGCCCGTACGCGTACTTTAACGAGCACTGCATTGCTATGAGCTCCGAGCATCGCCCGATGCACGTCGACCGTAAGGGACTGACCTGCCTGTTCGATTTTGTGGACCTGTTCCCGCACTACTTTATTGGCTCCAACGCCGACCTGCCCATCGTGGGCGGCTCGATTCTGTCGCACGACCACTTCCAGGGCGGCGCGCACGAGTTCCCCATGATGCATGCCGCCGAGGTCTCGCAGTTTAACGTGCCCGGCTTTGACCAGGTCAGCGGTACCGTGTTGCAGTGGCCGCTTTCGGTGCTGAGACTGCGCTCGCACGACCGCGCCCAGCTGCTCGACGCCGCCGAGAAGATTATCCTCGCCTGGCGCGAGTGGACAGATGAGTCTGTGGGCGTCATCGCGCACACAGCCGACGGCGTGGCGCATAACACTGTGACGCCCGTCATACGCCGCGTCGACTCTCGCGGCAATGCCGGCGGCGAGATCTACGAGGCCTACCTGGCGCTTCGCTGCAACATCACAACCGACGAGCATCCGCTGGGCGTATTTCACCCGCATGCCGAGTACCACCATATTAAGAAGGAGAACATCGGCCTGATCGAGGTCATGGGCCTGGCCATTTTGCCGCCGCGCTTGGTTCCCGAGCTCGGCGCTGTCCGCGAGCACTTGCTGGCAGCCAAGGCCGATGTCAGTTACGACCTTGCCGGCGCGCTCGAGGGCGACGACCTTTGCCGCAGCCACGCCGCATGGGCCGAGGACGTCTTTGCCCGCCGCGCCGACGAGCTTACGGCCGACAACGCCATCGACATCCTGCACGAGGAGGTCGGCATGGTGTTTGGCCACGTGCTCGACAACGCCGGCGTTTTTAAATGGGACGAAGCCGGTCGCGCCGCCCAGCAGCGCTTTATCGACTCGCTGTAATGATCCCTTGGGGACGGAGGAAAACGGATCATTTCGTCTTCAAGACAACGGCGCCCGCCGGCAACACCGCCGGCGGGCGCCGTTTTTGGTGCAAGGGCAGCTATTTTGGGACGGGGCTATTTTGACTACTTTGCATCTAGAAGTAGTCAAAATAGCCCCGTCCCAAATTAGCTGCCTCTCATGAGAGTGGAAAATCTCCCACTCTAAGCCCGCTTGCGAGCCCAAAATGGGAGATTATCCACTCTCGTTTTGTTCGGTACGCCGTAACTCTAAAGTTCGGTTACCTCTACGCTGTTGTAGACCTCGTCCCAGCGGTCCATGACCAGGTGGCCGGTCTTGGGATCCATGGCGTTGAGCTTGCCGCAGGTATTGGCGGTCTTGAGCACCGTGACGTCGTCGGCACCAGCAGCAATGGCATGCGCAAAACCGGCGATGGTCGAGTCACCGGAACCCGTCGCGTTTACAGCCGCAATCGCGGGCGTCTTGGCGCGGAACGCGCGGCCCTCATGGAAGCCCACCGAGCCGGCAGCGCCCATCGAAACGACGACCCAGGGGATACCGGCAAAACGGTCATCGGCGGCAAGCGCCTCGCGCAGAGCATCGACATCATCGGTCGTAAAGGACGTACCCAGCAGGCCGTTAATCTCGGTCAGGTTGGGCTTTACGAGCTCGGGCTTAGCTGCGGACTCCAGCGCGGCCTCCAGCGATGCACCCGAGGTGTCGAGTAGCACCTTGGCGCCCGCCTCTTCGGCGATCTTGACGAGCTCGGCATAGTAGCCGGCATCGACGCCGCGCGGCAGCGAGCCCGAAAGCGTCACAACGTCCGCCTTCGCTGCAAGCTCGGCGAACTTGGCCGTAAAGGCCTCGAGCTCTGCCGGGTCGATCTGCGGGCCGCTCTCCAAAAGCTCGGTCTGATTACCCTCGTGCAGAATATTCAGGCAAATACGCGTCTCGCCGGCAATGGGTACAAAGTCGTTCTTGACGCCGTCGGCATCCATAAGCTCGGCCATATAGGCACCCATGTGACCGCCAAGCAGGCCAGTCGCGAGCACATCGTCGCCCAACTGCAGCAGCACACGGCTCACGTTGAGGCCCTTACCGCCAGCGGTCTTTTCGGGCGTCACACGGTTAACATCGTCGATGACCAGCTTATCGAGCTGATAGCGCGTATCAATCGACGGGTTCATGGTAACAGTCAGAATCATATTGAACTCCTGTTTAGAAAACCGGCCCGCGCCCCCTCACAGAAACGCGAGCCGTCAATTGAAAAGCTGCAGAATGCCGGGTACCGCCAAGAGCGAAGCACTCAAGCCAAGCAAGCAAACGTGTTATCGGAGCAGCTTACCGAACCAGAAAGCTTCGCAACAACAGCGGTAACCCCACAGGTGCCCCCAACGTCAGCGAGCGGCGATCAGGTGCCCCAGGTCGCCGCGAAAGAGGAGCGACGCGTACTTCATGTACGCGAGCGACGGTTTGAGTGGCGAGATGGGGTACCTGGGCGTCGCGCAGCGTCGACCCGTTACGCGGTTTGGCAAAACCGCGTAACCCCACTAGTCGTGATACTCGCCGCGGTCCCACTTCTCCAGGAACTCGTCAAAGAAGTGCGGGTCAGCCTGAGCCTCGGCGTCGGCCTTATTGCAGGCATCGATCTTGGCGATCAGGGCATCGTGCTCGGGGGTCTTCTCGTAGGGCTCCTCCAGGAAGGCAAGCATGATATCGGCCATCAGGAACTCACCGGTGATCTTGCCGCCAAAGCCCACGATGTTGGCGTTGAGCTCGCGACGGGCATACAGGGCAGAGGTCATGTCGCGAACCAGGGCACAGCGGGCGCCGGGAACCTTGTTGACGGCGTTGGTGATGCCGATGCCGGTGCCGCACAGGGCCACGCCAAAGTCGGCCTTGCCGCTGGCAACAGCCTCGCCCACGGCCTTACCGTAGATGGGATAGTGCGTACGGGTGTGGCTGTAGGTGCCGCAGTCGAGCACCTGGTAGCCAGCCTGCTCCAGGCGGTCGGCCAGATAGATCTTCTCGTCCGTAACGATATGGTCGCAACCGATTGCGATGGTCTTCTTCATCAGAACGTCCTTTCGTCTGAATTCACAAGTTGAGGTAGAAGTTCGAGTTCTCGGTGGCTCTCGTTAGGCCATCTTGTTGAGCATGTCGACACGGATCTGGTGACGGCCGCCGGCGTACTGTGCACGCAGGAACTCGCGGGCGATCTTCTTGGCGACCTCGGTGCCCACAACGCCCGGGCCCATGGTGACCATGCGTGAGCCGTTGTGCTCGCGGGTCATGTAGGCGGAACGCTCGTCGGAAATGTTAGCGACGACCATGCCCTTGATCTTGACGGCGGCCATATAGGAGCCGACACCGTACTTATCGAATGCGAAGCCCTGGGAATCCTTGTGCTCCAGCAGGTCCTTGGCAACGGCGGTAGCGGAATCGACAAAGTCCGCGGCAGGGGTCTCGGAATAGTCGACGACCTCGTGACCATCGGCGATGAGCATCTCCTTGATGGACTCCTTCATCGACATGCCGTCGGCATCGGAAGCGATTACAACCCTCATGACATCCTCCTTGAGAGATACGCAGGTGCGTTGTTTCTGTTTGGAAGTGTTGAATCTCGTTCAGGTCCGGGCATCTGAATGTGCGATTCTTCACTGTTCATGTTTATTTGAACACATTCGAACAGTAACTGCAACAACTATTTGTTTATCTTTGTTCTTTTTTGAACAAATACCGTTCACGGATGATTGCTGACCGTTTGGACCGGGCGCGGGCGTAGCGACCATGTGTTCAACAAACAAAAGGGCGGCCGAGAACGTGTCTCGGCCGCCCTTCGGCGGTATGCCCCGGTATATACGGCAGCTTTAGCTACTAGGACTGCCCGCCCTTCTTGGCATGCTTGGACGGATTGCCCAGAAAGCGGCCCGTCAAATAATTCGTCGGCCCGGAAATATCAATCCCCAGCAGTGTGTGCCCCAGCCACAAAAACGCCGCGAGCACCAGCAATGGGATAACGCACGAGGTCACTACCATCACAATGACGCCTTCGATCAGATCGGTCACCTGCTGCACAATCTCATCGGTCATCTGCTTGGCGCCGCTGGTCACCGTCGTGACGAGACCCGAGGCACCGTCGGCAAGCTGTTCAAGCACGTTCTTGGACTCTGCGGACTCAGTCTTTTTCTTGGTTGCTTTGGAGCTATCGCTATCTACCGCACTCGCAGCGTCAGTCGCCTTTTGCTCGGCCGCCTCGATGCTCACTCGATACGTTTCATCGACCTTCTGCGACACCCATACGCTCGCGGGCACCAACACCATGCTAATGATGGCGACCACCAGCACACGCGTTGCCACGCGACGAATGACCGTGCTCGTGCTCCAGCGTCCGTGAATGCCAAGCGACGCTGCAAAGAGCACCAGCGCAAACGGGATCAGGATGCCCAGGCCAACCGACCACAAAATCGTGAGTAAATATTTCTCTAGGTATAGCACGGCAAGCACGATACCAAGATTACCCGAAAGCTGTGCGAGCTGCTCGGCAACCGGCGTTCCCGTATCGCCCGGCAGCGCAGTGATACCCGCAGATAGGGCGACGCACGAGGTCGTGAGCGCCAATACATTGCCCTTCTTTTGATCGATGACCTCGATGGTAGAGTCCCAAGTCTTGGTATCGGCAAAATGCGGACGAGCCACAAACCCCGACAGCAGCGCCAGTACCACGAGCGCAACGATGAGGCAAATCTGCAGTTTTTTGTTTGCGCACACGACATCGGATAGGCTGGGCTGCAGCTCGGTCACCGTTGTTTGCTCGGTTATCTGGACAGGACGCCCATGAGCCATCTCGCTCGCGTCTCTCTTTTGAATCGATCCGTTGTCCGGCATTTGGATACCTCCTCATTCCGGCGTTTAATGCGAAAGGAAGTATACCCATCGAGCAAAAATCGAACGGGAGGAGGCGCAACGGGCTGCCGCATGACCCGCTTGCCACGAAATGGGCCCATCTACTACGTTTAACTGCCCATCCCCGACCATGCCCCGTGGCGTAAAAACAAAACCACAGGTAGAACGCCTGCAGTTTTCCATGAAACGCGGGTATGGACGGGGGTATCGGGTTAAACGTAGTAGATGCGTCAGTTTCGTGGCGACGCTGCCAACCGATCCCCTGGGGACGGAGGAGAACGGATCATTTTGGGCCGTCAGCCCCTATTTCACCGCAACTTGGAGGAGGACAGAAAAAGCCCTGCCGCGGATAGCGGCAGGGCTTTTGGAAGGGGACTTGGTTGTGCGGGCTCGTTAGGCGAGCTTGGCCTCGAGCTCGGCAATGCGCTTGTAGGCATCGATGGTAAAGCGGGCCTGCTTCTCCAGGATCATAGTGGTCATGAGAGTGTCCTGAGCGTGAGCCATGATGAAGGTCATCTCCATCTCGCCGCCGCCGGCCTCCTGCGAAAGCAGCTTGGTCTGCGTGTCGTGGGCGCCGATAAGCGCATCGCTGGCATCCTTGTGCAGCTGTTCGGCCTTCTCAAAATCACCCTCGCGAGCAGCATCGAGCGCTGCAAGCAGATCAGTCTGGGCGTCACCCGCGTATGCGACAATCTCGAATCCAACCATCGAGATTTCTTCTTTGGTTGCCATATTGCGTTCCTTTCACATATGAACCAACGGAGAGCACCGCGTCCGGGCATACGCGCTGCGTTGTGTATGACAGAAACAATAACATTCAAACAAAAAAGAACAGCGCAAAACGTAATTTCAAGCTATGAACGGTCAATTTTTGCCCGTGAACGGTTTCCAAACCATTTCGAACAATATCAAACATGATTAACGGAAACCCAAACAGGACCGCGCCCTAACGCAAATCGCGCACCGTATCGCCCTCTACGAGCACGCCGGGGATCAGCATGTGCTCCACGCCAGACGCAACTCCCTCGGCGCCGGCGATCTTGTCGACTGCCCACATGCCGACACGCTTGTTGTCAAAGCGCACGGTGGTCAGGCGACGATCGGGCACGATGTCGCCCAGACTATCATCAACCCCCACCACGCTCACGTCCTCGGGCACACGCCTTCCGCGCGACTCGAGTCCGCGAATGCAGCCGTAGGCCATGGCGTCATTGGAGGCATAGATGGCAGTACAGGTCGGATCGTCCGCCAGAGCCTGGCCTGCGGCATATCCACTCCGCGCCGTCCAGTCGCCACGGATGAGTCGCGGCAGCTCAATACCATGCGCGCGCAATGTCTCGCGCCAGCCCTCCTCGCGCTGCATGCCCGAAAGCGAGCGTTCGGGACACGAGATAAAGTGCACGGTCTTGTGCCCCTGCCCCAGCAAGTACTCGACAACCTGGCGCGAGCAATCGAACTGATCGTTATCGACCGTCGAGCACAGCGGGTGCTCCAGCATGGTAACGAGCACCGTCTGCATACCAGGCAGCGGCTCAAAGGTGCCAAAGTCCGCCGGCATGCGATTCATGATCACAACCATGCCATCCACCGGCAGTGCGCTCATGCGCGACGATGCGCTCTCGAGGGTATACGGATGTCCATCTACTTTAGTGAGGGTAATGGCGTAGCCGTGCTTATCGGCGGCGGCGGCAAAGCCCTCCATACGGTCGAGGTTGCCGGTACCGGTAATGTTGAACATGGCGACGCCGACGGTCTTAAACTTGCCGCGGCGCAGCGATCGACCGGCAAAATTGGGGCGATACCCCAGCTCGCGCATGGCGGCACGCACGCGCTCCTTGGTCTCGGGGCGCACGCTGGGCGAATCGTGGACGGTGCGCGAGACCGTCTGTTCTGAGACGCCCGCGAGGCGCGCCACATCCTTAACGGAAACCGATTTTTTAACAGCGGCCATAGGTCGATCTTTCTATGTCAACGATGCCATTGGTGGCACCCTACGCAGTCAAATGAAACGTCTTCAAGTATATCTAACGCCTCCCCCACCATACGCTCACCACCCAAAACCTACCGTTCACCGACATTTTTGCTTCCCCGAACGGCTTTTATCGCCCAAATGTTAACGTTGCCATTGTGCAAACACAGAGCCACCGGGCGGCTCAAACGTTTGCGCGCAAGAAATCGACGGTCCGCAGGCACAGGGGCCATCGGTTCGCGTCTTATTTTGTGTCACAAGATGGCAACGTCAACATTTTGGCAACCAAACGTCAAAAGCTACTATCGTTGCTAACCCACCGACTCTTAGGAGCTTTGCATGGAGCAACTCATCGCCACCATCGAAAAGGGCCAGCCCTTTTTCAACGCGATCGCCCGCAACAAGTACCTCAAGGCGATCCGCGACGGTTTTATCTCCGTCATCCCCATCATCATCTTCTCGTCCATCTTCTGCCTGGTAGCCTCGGTCCCCAACATCTGGGGTTTCTACTGGCCCGATGACATCAACAACGCCCTGTGGAAGTGCTACAACTACTCCATGGGCATCCTGGCCATCGCCTGCGCCGCTACCACGGCCAAGCATTTCGCCGACGCCCAGAACCGCGATCTGCCCAAGAATAACCAGATCAACTTTATCTCGTGCATGTGCGCGGCCATCATCGGCTTCTTGCTCCTTTCGAGCGACACCATCGCCACGGATGCCGCCAGTGGCTTCAACACCACCTACCTTGGTTCCAAGGGCCTGCTGACCGCCTTCATCGCTGCGTTTGTGACCGGCATCATCTACAAGTTCTTTATCAAGCGCAACATCACCGTCAAGATGCCCGAGCAGGTTCCGCCCAACATCTCGCAGACCTTTAAGGACATCATCCCCTTCTCCGTCTGCATCACCGTCTTTTGGGTCTTTGACATCGTCTTCCGCGCTGCCTTTGGCTTCTGCTTTGCCCAGGGCGTCATCCAGGTGTTCCAGCCCCTGTTCACCGCTGCCGACGGCTACATCGGCCTTGCTGTGATTTACGGCGCCATGAGCCTGTTCTGGTTCGTGGGCGTCCACGGCCCCTCGATCGTCGAGCCCGCCATCGCCGCCGCCCTCGTTGCCAACATGACCGACAACCTGGCTGCGTTCCAGGCCGGCCAGCACGCTTCCGCTGTCCTGACCCAGGGTGCCCAGTACTTCGTCGTCTGCATGGGCGGCACCGGCGCCACGCTCGTCCTGGTCTTTATGTTCTGCTTCCTGGCCAAGTCCCAGGAGATGCGCGCTGTCGGTAAGGCCGCCATCGTCCCCGTGTGCTTTGCCGTCAACGAGCCGCTGCTGTTCGCCGCGCCTATCGTGCTCAACCCCGTCTTCTTTGTCCCGTTTGTCTTTGCCCCGATCGCCAACATCTGGATCCTCAAGATCTTTATCGACTTCTTGGGCATGAACGGCTTTATGTACACCCTGCCTTGGACCGTCCCCGGCCCCATCGGCACCATCATGGGCCTGGGCTTCCAGCCGCTCGCCTTTGTGATGCTCGCCCTTATCCTGGTCGTCGACTTCGTTCTGTACTATCCGTTCTTCCGTGCCTATGACGCCCAGAAGTGCGCCGAGGAGGCCGAGATTTCCCAGGAGGAGCTCGCCGCCAAGAACGCCGAGAAGGCCGCCAAGCTCAACGATGCCTTCCAGGGCAAGGCCGACGCCAAGAGCGTTGCCGCCGGCGCTGCTGCCGAGGCCGTGGAAGCCGGCGCTCCCGCCGCTTCCGCAGCACCCGCTGCCGAGGCAACGGCCACCAGCGACCTCAACGGCAAACGCGTGCTCGTGCTCTGCCAGGGTGGCGGTACCTCGGGCCTGCTCGCCAACGCGCTGGCCAAGGCCGCCAAGGAGCGCGGCATCAATCTTGAAACCGCTGCCGAGGCCTATGGCAACCACGTGGACATGCTCCCCGACTTCGATCTGGTCGTCCTGGCCCCGCAAGCCGCAAGCTACCTGGCCGACCTGCAGAAGGACTGCGAGCGCGTGGGCAACAAGTGCGTCGCCTGCCGCGGTAAGCAGTACATTGAGCTTTCCCAGAACGGCGATAAGTCTCTCGCCTTCGTAAGCGAGCAACTCTCGAAGTAAGTAACGCACAGGGCCAGCCGACCATCCAAGACCGGCTGGCCCTTCGCTTTAGACGATTGGATCATCATGTCCGTTAACCCTGCTAGCGTCACCAACCCGCCTGCGCAGTTTCCCGAGGACTTTGTCTTTGGCGGCGCCACTGCTGCCTACCAGGTAGAGGGCGAGACCCGCACCCACGGTAAAGGCAAGGTTGCCTGGGACGACTTCCTGGAGGCCCAGGGGCGCTTTTCCCCCGATCCCGCTTCGGACTTCTACAACCAGTACCCCGTCGATCTGGAGCTGTGCGAGGAGTTCGGCATCAACGGCATTCGCCTCTCCATTGCCTGGAGCCGCATCTTCCCCAACGGCACCGGCGAGATCAACCCTGAGGGCGTGCAGTTCTACCACGATCTCTTCGCCGAGTGCCACAAGCACCACGTTGAGCCGTTTGTCACGCTGCATCACTTCGACACGCCGCTTGCCCTCTTTGAGAAGGGCGACTTCCTCAACCGCGAGACCATCGATGCCTTTGTGGACTTTGCCACCTTCTGCTTTAAGGAGTACGCCGACCAGGTGACCTACTGGTTCACCTTTAACGAGATTTGGGCCGATGCCTCCAACACCTACATCGAGGGCACCTTCCCCGGCGGCGTCAAGGCGCATCTGGCCGAGGCTTTCCAGTGCGAGCACAACATGATGCTCGCCCACGCCAAGGCCGTACTGGCCTTCCACAACGGCGGTTTTAAGGGCAAGATCGGCGTCATTCAGTCGTTGGAGTTTAAGTATCCGCTCAACGAGAACGACCCCGCCGACATCAAAGCCGCCAACAACGAGCACGTGTTGCAGAACCAGTTCTTGCTCGACGCCACCTTCCGAGGCGACTACGCGCCCGACACCCTCGAGTGCGCCAACCGTCTGGCTGCCGTCTCGGGCGGCACCATCGAGATCCTGGACGAGGACCTCGAGATTATGCGCGAGGCCGCGCTCTACAACGACTATCTGGGCGTCAACAACTACCAGTGCCGCTTCTTGAAGGCTTACGACGGCGAGAACGACCTGCACCACAACGGTACGGGCGAGAAGGGCACCGGCCGCTGGCGCGTTAAGGGTATTGGCGAGCACGTGAACAAGCCTGGCATCCCCACCACCGACTGGGACTGGATCATCTATCCCGAGGGCCTGTTCGATCTGCTCGTCTACATTAAGCAGCGCTACCCCAACTACAAGCAGATCTTCATTACAGAAAACGGCATGGGCTACAAGGACCCCTACAAGGACGGTTTTGTGGACGACCAGCCGCGCATCGACTACATCGAGCAGCACTTGCGCTGGCTGCTCAAGGCCATGGAGGTGGGCGTCAACGTGGGCGGCTACTTCCTGTGGAGTCTGCAGGATCAGTTCTCCTGGACCAATGGTTACAACAAGCGCTATGGCTTCTTCTACGTTGACTTTGAAACCCAGAAGCGCACGCCCAAGGCAAGCGCCTACTGGTACAAGCACGTGGCGCAGACCCGTCGTCTGGACTAGCGGCTGGCGACCAGCGGAATTGCCCCGCTCACATAACCTGTCCCCATTTCTCAGCCGGGGGTGGCACGTCACACGGCGCGCCGCCCCCGGCCTTTTGTTTTTGTTCGGCTGGGGGGCCGTTTGTCTCGATCTGTAACATCTAGCCGAGTTTTTGGTCCCTAGCTGTTACAAATCAAGACAAACCGGGAAGACGGGGCCGAATTGTCTAAATCTGTAACACTAAAACCGGTTTTGGACGTCTGGTTGTTACAGATCGAGACAAACGCACAGGACAATCCTCTCAATCTCGATCTGTAACATCTAGCCGAGTATTTCGGTCCTACCTGTTACAGATTGAGATGAACGAGCCGAGCACGTCTACGCCCGCAGGTCTTTCACGCTGGAACGCTCGATCAGCACGCCCGACACAAGCGTACGGCTTCTGGAGCTCGGAGCCTCAAGACCTGCGACGACCTCGTTAAGTGCACGGATGCCCAGCTCGCGGTGGCGAAACTTCACCGACGTCAGAATCGAGTTGGGAATCGTCTTGTAGAGCTCATCGTCGAAGCCGATCACGGACACGTCGTCGGGCACACTGAGCCCTTTGTCACGTAGAGCCATCATCACGCCGTTTGCCATGCAGTCGTTAGCAGCGAGGACCGCCGTGCAATCGGGTTTATCGGCAAGCACAAGGCCCGCGGCATAGCCACTATCCGCATTCCAATCACCTTGCAGAGGCTCGGGCGGCTCAATGCCACGCGTCTCGAGTGCTGCACGCCAACCTTTCATACGGCACTGGCTCGACAGCGACTCTTTTTTACCAGAAACGAAATACACGTTCTTGTGCCCGCGATTTAAGAAGTACTCGCACGCCATGCGCGCACCGTCCTCTTGATCGTCACTAACGGTAGAGCAGGTAGGATGTTCCATCGGCGTGATAATCACCGTCTTGAGGTCCTTCGGCGCCTCAAAGGTATCAAAGTCATCGACCATCTGGCGCAGATTGAAGATCATGCCGTCGACGGGAAGCTGCGACATCCTGCGCGCCGCTTCGGCAAGGGTCATCTTCTCCCCCGCCCGCTTTTTGATCATCGTGAGAGCAAAGCCGCGTTCTTCGGCGGCATCTGCGATACCGTCAATCATGTCCACGGCGCCGCCCGACAAGTGGAACAGCACCACGCCGATGCACCCGTAACGGCCCAACTTGAGTGAACGCGCGGCAAAGTTCGCCCGGAACCCAAGCGCCTCCATGGCAGCATGGACCTTATCGCGTGTCGACTCTCGTACGCTATCGGGCTCGTTGATCACGCGCGAAACCGTCTTGAGAGAAACGCCCGCGGCAATCGCCACATCGTTCATCGAGACATTCTTCTTGTCCATCGTTGCCACTTCTTCTCCACTCGGTTCTATATCGCTTGTTTTTTTGCGTTCTAGCATACACTACCTGCCCGACTGACAAATCAGCCGTTTATCGGACGATATCGACCGTTCACCTGTAAATCCTTGTTGCTCTTCCAAAAATGTCTTACGTTGTCATTAACGAAATGACAACGTTGTCATTTCGCAATGCCTTCCTTAAGAGGGAAGGTTTCCGGGCAGTCCTGACCATCCATCGACGACCAGTTCCATCCACATGCATCGCGCATCAAGTAACAAAGGAGCTTTATGGACGCCATCGTAAAGATGCTCGAAAAGCATCAGCCGTTCTTTGAGAAGATCTCGAGGAACATCTACCTCCAGGCCATCAAGGACGGATTCCTTGGGTGTATGCCCATTGTCCTCACCTCTTCGATCTTCCTGCTGATCGCCACCCTTCCCGGCGTAGTTGGCATCACGCTGCCCCAGCCGCTCATCGACTGGTGCAACAAGCTGTACAACTTCACCATGGGCGTTATGGGCATCATGGTTGCCGGCACCACCGCCAAGAACTTCACGGCTTCCATGAACCGTCGCATGCCCGCCGGCAAGGTGCTCAACGACGGTTCCACCATGGTTGCCGCCCAGTGCAGCATGCTTTTGCTCGCCGTTACGCAGTTCACCACCAAGCTCGACGGCTCCGAGCTTTCGGTCTTCGATTGCACCAGTATGGGTACACGCGGTCTGTTCTCGGCCTATATCGCCGCGTTCATTACCGTGTGGGTCTATAAATTCTGCGTCTCGCGCGATCTGACCATTAAGCTGCCCAAGGAAGTCCCGGGCGCCATCGCTCAGAACTTCCGTGACATCATCCCCTTCGGTGGCGCTGTCATCATCTGCGGCATCATCGATGTCGTCGTGCGCAACCTCATGGGCGTTCCGTTCTCCGAGCTGCTCATCAAGCTGCTCTCCCCGCTCTTCACTGCGGCAGAGACCTACCCCGGTCTCATCCTTATTCAGGCAGCCACCGCGTTCTTCTGGTTCATCGGCGTCCACGGTCCTTCGATTGTCCAGCCGGGCATCGACCCCATCCGTCTTGCCAACCAGGCCGAGAACCTGCAGGTTCTGCTGGCCGGTGGTCACCCCGCCCATTCCCTCACCTTCAACATGTCGCTCGTGGGTGAGTTCGGCGGCACCGGCGCCACGTTCATCGTGCCGCTTCTGCTGATTCTCTTCATGAAGTCCAAGCAGCTCAAAGCCGTCGGCAAGGCCTCGATTGTTCCTGTTGCCTTCGCCGTCAACGAACCGCTGCTCTTTGGCGCGCCGATGATCCTTAACCCCTACATGCTCATCCCCTTTGTTGCCGCCGGCTGCGTCAATGTGAGTGTTGCCAAGTTCTTTATCGATAACGTGGGTATGAACGGCTTCTCCTTCGTGGTGCCTTGGGCTACCCCCGCCCCCATCGGCATCTTCATCACCACGAACTTCCAGCTTATCGCCCTGGTATTTGTCGCGATCATCATCTTGCTGGATGCCATCATCTACCTGCCGTTCTTAAAGGCATACGATAAGCTGCTCTGCGACCAGGAGGCCGAGCGCGCCGCCGAGCTGGGTCTCGAGTCCGATGGTGCTGCCACCATCGCCGCCAGCACCTCCGCGCCCGCTGTCGAGCAGGCTACCGCTTCCGTCGAGCCGACCGCCGCTGCCACCGACAGCAAGCCTGTCGCCGATCAGCCCGAGCCCGTCGTCGAAGCATCCGCTAAGAAGGATGTCGACGGTCTGAAGGTCCTCGTCCTGTGCGCCGGTGCCGGCACCTCTGCCATGCTTGCCAACGCCATCAAGGAAGGTGCTGCTCAGACCGGAGAGAACATCGCTTCCTCCGCAGGCGCCTATGGCCAGCACACTGCCATCATGGATCAGTACGACGTTATCGTGCTCGCCCCGCAGGTTCGTAGCTACTACAACGACATGAAGGCCGACACCGATCGTCTGGGCATTAAGCTGCTCGCCCCGCGCGGCAAGGAATATATCGACCTTACCCGCGACCCCGCTGGCGCCATCAAGTGGCTCCGCGAGAACCTCGACTAGCTCCTCCCTCTGTTGGTGCCCGGATCCCCAGTTCGGGCACCTCTCCCTATTCGTATCCCACAGAAAGGATGCCTCATGACCAACCCCATGCAGTTCCCCGACGGCTTTGTGTTTGGCGGCGCCACCGCTGCTTACCAGGTTGAGGGCGAGACCCGCACGCACGGCAAGGGCAAAGTGCCCTGGGACGATTTCCTGGCAGCCCAGGGTCGCTTCTCCCCCGACCCCGCAAGCGATTTCTACAACAAGTACCCGGTCGATATCGACCTGTGCCAGCGCTTCGGCATCAACGGTATCCGCGTCTCCATCGCTTGGAGCCGCATCTTCCCCAACGGCACTGGCGAGATCAACCCCGAGGGTGTCGCCTTCTACCACGAGCTCTTTGCCACCTGCAATAAAGCCGGCGTTATCCCCTATGTCACGCTCGATCACTTTGATACGCCCGAGGCCTTTTACCAGAACGGCGGCGAAGGCTTCCTGACGCGCACGACGATCGACGCCTTTGTCGAGTACGCCAAGTTCTGCTTTGCCGAGTTCACCGAGGTCAAGCACTGGTTTACCTTTAACGAGATTCCCGCGACCGCCGAGGGCAGCTTTATCGTCGGCAACTGGCCGCACGGCGAGAAGTATCGCCTAGACAAGGCCTTCCAGCTTATGCACAACATGATGGTGGCCCACGCCAAGGCTGTCGTCGCCTTCCATGAGGGCGGCTTTGAGGGCGAGATCGGCATTGTCCAGAACCTAGAGCCCAAGTATCCCCTCGACCCCAACAACGCCGCCGACTGCGAGGCAGCTCGCATGGCCGACGTCATCAACAACCGCTGGGTACTCGACGCCACCTTCCGCGGCCACTATGCAGCCGACACCATGGAAGCCGCAACCAAGCTGGCCCATATCGCCGGCGGCGAGCTCGACGTCCGCGACGAGGACATCGCCGCGCTGACCGCCGCGCTCCCCTACAACGATTGCCTGGGCGTCAACACCTACAAGTGCCAGTTCCTGCGTGCTGCCGAGGGCGAAAACGACATCAACCACAATGGCACCGGCGACAAGGGCTCCTCGCGCTGGTTCCTCAAGGGCGTGGGCGAGTCGTGCGTGCGCGAAGGCGTACCCACCACCGATTGGGACTGGATTATCTATCCCGAGGGCCTGTACGACCTGCTGCTGCGCATTAAGAACGATTACCCCAACTACAAGAAGATCTACATCACCGAGAACGGCATGGGCTATAAGGACGACTTCGAGGATGGCTTTATCGACGACGCCCCTCGTATCGACTACATGCGCCAGCATCTCGCGTGGATCCTCAAGGCGATCGACGGCGGCGTGAACGTCGACGGCTACTTTGTGTGGTCGCTGCAGGACCAGTTCTCCTGGACCAACGGCTACAACAAGCGCTACGGCCTGTTCTACATCGACTTTGAGACCCAGAAGCGCTATCCCAAGGCGAGCGCGTACTGGTACAAGAACGTCGCGGAGACCGGCCTGCTCATGGCCTAACTTTTGCCGCATACCCCCTGTCGGCCGCATACGAATCCCTCCACGGGTTCGTATGCGGCCTCTTTTGTTTTGGCTCGGCCCGAGCAGGTCGTTTATCTCGATTTGTAACATCTAGCCGAATATTTCGGCCCTAGCTGTTACAGATCAAGACAAACAGAACGCCCGAGCAGAAATATCTCAATCTGTAACATCTAACTCGCTTTTAACCGTCTAACTGTTACAGATCAAGACAAAGGTGATGGCTGGATAGACAAAATCTCGATCTGTAACACCTAGTCGAGTTTTTAGGTCCTAGCTGTTACAGATTGAGACAAACGGGATAGGCCGGGCCAAAAATCTCAATCTGTAACATCTGGTTGGTGACTTCACCCCTACCTGTTACAGGTTGAGACAATTTGATGGCGAAGTCCCCATTTGCGCGTCATATCGCGTAGCGCTGACGCGCCGATTCCCCACAATGACAGGGGGGCAAAAGTCCTCACACAGTGCTTGCTAGCAATCCTGCAGCGCTAGCTAGCAAATGACCTGCGTATGCTCCTCGATGGCGGCGCGATCCTCGACCGAGATACCCGGCTCGCACACCACGGCATCCAGGCTGTCCAGACGGCAGAAGGTGTAGAAGTCGCGCTTGCCGATCTTGCTGGAGTCGGCGATCAGATAGCGCGAGTCTGCCTTGCTAAAGGCGAGCTGCTGGATGCGGCCCTCTTCCATGTTAGACGTAGACACGTCGCCGTCCAAGATGCCGTTGGCGCCGATAAAGGCTGCATCGATCCCCAGCGCACGCAGGGTATCCTCGGCCGTTGGTCCCACAAAAGCGGCGGTGCGGCGACGATACATGCCGCCCACGAGGCACAGGTCGCAGTCTTCGCGCGCCTCGAGCAGGTTAAACACCGAAAGCGAGTTGGTCACAATGCGCAGGCGGCACGCCGGCAGCATCGAGGCCATCTGCTCAACCGTAGTGCCCGTACCCAAAAAGATGGTCGAACCTTCCTCGATAAGCTCCACGGCGCGGCGCGCAATCTGCAGCTTTTCCTCGGCATGCTTGGTGCGCTTTTCGCTGTGCGAGTACTCGTGGCGCAACATAGCGTGGGGACGACCCTGCGCACTGCGGGCGCCGCCGTGCACGCGCTCGATCTCGCCCAGGCTCGCAAGCTCCTCAAGATCACGGCGGATCGTCATATCCGAGACGCCCAGTGCATCCGAAATCTCCTTGACCGAGACCGTGCCCTGCTCCTCGAGCAGCTGACGAACCTTATCCTGTCGCTCCGCTTTAATCACGATGAATCCTCGCCGTTCTTTGTGCGCATATCATTCAAACAGTAACGAACAAATTGTATCAGACTCGCGCGCGTCAAAAATGAACGCCCGCACGGCTCCAATCATCACTTTTTTGAGAAAAATACCCCCTGCTTTAGTGGGATGTAGTGATAATCTCACCTGTTCGCGCTACAGTTTGTCGGAAATACCTCGATGTTAGGAACCAAATGATCACTTCTGAGCTTTTCGGCACCGCGCCGTGCGGTACCCCCGTTCATCGTTACACCCTCAACGGGCCCGAGATCTGCGTTCGCATTATGGACTATGGCGCCACCGTGCTGGGTATCGATGTGCCCGACATTCCCGGCAACGTGCGCGATGTGGTGCTGGGCTTCGATAAGCTCGAGGATTACTTTGACAACCCTGCCTGCTTTGGCGCGACCATTGGCCCCGTGGCAAACCGCACCGCGGGCGCCACGATCACCATCGACGGTACGGACTGGCATATGCCCGCCAACGAGGGCGCCAACAACCTGCACAGCGATCTTGAGCACGGCCTGCACAAGCGCGTGTGGGATGTTGAGCTCGACGAGGTTCACAACGCCGTGCGCATGACCACCTCACTTGAGGATGGCGAGTTGGGCCTGCCCGGCAACCGCACCTTTACGGCCGTGTTTACCGTGACGCACACCGGCCGCTTCCGTATCGAATATGGCTGCGAGAGCGACCGCGCCACGTACGTGTCCATGACCAACCACACGTACTTTAACCTTGCCGGCCATAACGCCGGCATGGACTGTGAGCACTTCTTTGTTGCTAACGCTGCCCACTACCTGCCCATTGACGACCAGAACATTCCTACTGGCGAGATTGCTCCGGTCGAGGGAACACCGTTTGATTTTCGCGAGTTACGCCCCGTCGCGCCTGGCATGGAGGCCGACGATCCGCAGATCAAGCAGGCACGCGGCTACGACCACTGCCTGTGCATCGATGGCTATCAGTACGGCCGCAACCTGCGTCGCGCTCTGCATGTCGAGGAGATGTGGACCGGCCGCGAGCTGGACTACTACACCACCGCCCCGGGCGTGCAGCTCTATACCGGCAACTGGCTAGGCGACGAGCACGCCAAGGACGATGCCAACTACGGCTGGGGCGCCGGCTTTGCCCTCGAGGCCGAGATGTACCCCGACACGCCGCACCAGCCGCTGTTCCCGCAGGGCATTGTGGGCCCGGGTCATCCCTACAGCAATGTGATCGAATACCACTTTATGAGGCACTAAGCCCATAACGCAACATATCGCACAGCAGTGCCCGCCGGCACACCGCCGACGGGCACTTTTCTACCTAGTTGTAGGCAACCAGGCACATCCCGGCTTGAATGATTAGTGCATTTAACGTGAGAAAAGCCGTCAGAACACTTGCGCGGATTTGCGATGTCCCGTATCATAGACAGCCGTTGACGCCTCAGCTGCGTCACCACATGGCCGCCAGCGTAGCTCAGTTGGTAGAGCACCGCTCTCGTAAAGCGGGGGTCACCGGTTCGAGCCCGGTCGCTGGCTCCATTGCACAAGACAGCCGCCTTCGGGCGGCTTTTTTGTTGCCGATTTTGAGTGCGCGCCCCCACCCACGCATCGCAACAGCGTCAGCTCCCCTATTCAAAAACAGAAACCCCGTTAATCGTGATTCCCCTAGGGAAAACACGATTAACGGGGTCGTAGCGTGATTCCCTTAGGGAAAACACGCCAGCATACGAACAGCTCAGCAGAGCAGCGCGCTATTCCTCCCAGTAAGCGTCTGCAAGCAGCTTAAAGCAGATCTTCTTGACCGGCTGTGCGCCATCGCCCGGGAACTCGAGCGTGGGCATGTGCGGCTCGCCGGCAACAAACAGCGCAAACTTGTCGTCGGCAAGATCGCCGGCGATCGAGGCGTCGGAATCGACCAGATCGTAGTCGTCCTTCTCGTCAAACTCCTGGACCAGCGTTAGGCTGCCCGTAGCGACCTTAAAGGCCTCGCGACCCTCGACGTCGATCTGCAGGTCGTGATAGCGCTGATGCGTCTCATAGTGAGCCTCGGCCTCGGGACGCGTCGTGGGAGCCATGACGTTCGCAAAGACCTTGTCGCCCAAAATCGGATGGCTGCCGACCTCGAGCTCCGCCGGGTCGTTCTCCTCGAGCCAGTCGATCAGCACGTCGAGGCCCTTGAGCATTCCGCGGTACTCCTCGATATCGCCCAATGCACCGTAAATCATCTAAATCCCCTCTCGGATCGTTTCTTTGGCGGTTACTCGGCAAACGCGTTGCCAAAGCTGTTGCCACCCGCATACGTCTCGACCAGGGTAAGGTCGGGAATGAACACGACAGTATCGGCGTCGCGCCCCGGCATAATGCTACCGCACTTGTCGTCGGCTCTAACCACAAGCAAACAACCGATGCCAGAGCCGACGCCCAAGTTCTTACAGCTCGGCCACGATAACGCCGTTGTAAACCTCGTCCCAACGGTCCATGACCAGATGACCGGTCATGGGATCCATGGCATTAAGCTTGCCGCAGGTGTTGGCGGTCCGCAGCACCGTCTCGTCGTCCGCGCCGGCAGCGATGGCATGCGCGAAACCGGCGATAGTGGAGTCGCCGGAACCCGTAGCGTTAACGGCAGGAATATCGGGGGTCTTGGCACGGAACGCACGTCCGTTGTGGAAGCCCACGGAGCCGGCAGCGCCCATGGACACGACGACCCAGGGGATATCGGAGAAGCGGGCGTCAGAGGCGAGCGCAGCACGGAGCTCGTCCACATCGTCGGTGGTAAAGCTCGTGCCCAGAAGGCCGTTGATCTCGGTTAGGTTAGGCTTGACCAGCTCGGGCTTGACCTCGGACTTGAGGGCAGCCTCAAGCGAAGCGCCCGAGGTATCGAGCAGCACCTTGGCGCCGGCGTTCTCGGCAATGCCCGTAATCTTGGCATAGTAGTCTGCCTCGACACCGCGGGGCAGCGAACCCGAAATAGTGACGACGTCGGCCTTGCTCGCCAGCTCGGTAAACTTGGTGGTAAAGGCATCCAGCTCCTCGGGGGCAATCGTCGGACCGCTCTCGAGCAGCTCGGTCTGGTTGCCGGCGTGGAGGATGTTGAGGCAAATGCGAGTCTCGCCCTTGATGGGCACAAAGTCGTTGTTAATACCGTTAGCATCCATGAGCTCTGCCATATAGGCGCCCATATGGCCACCGAGCAGACCGGTTGCCACAACGTCGTCGCCCAGCTGGCCCAGCACACGGGCCACGTTGAGACCCTTGCCGCCGGCGGTCTTTTCGGGCGTCACACGGTTGACGTCGTCGATAATGAGCTCATCGAGCTGATAGCGCGTATCGACGGACGGGTTCATCGTAACGGTGAGGATCATTTTTAGCTCCTTATCTCGCAGGCTCCTTATGCCTCGCGATACGAGTCGAAAAACGGAATTACAGAATCTCAATCGTGAACGAGCGAACGACAGTCTCCTTGGGCTTGGCGACAAGGCAGCCGCGCTTATGCTCAAGTACGTCGTCCTCATCGGAGCAGGTCGAGAGGCCGCCCCAGGGCTCAACTGCCACAAAATCGCCCTCGGGCTTACTCCACACGATGAGGTACGGGAAACCCTCAAAACTCAAGCGAACGCCCTTGTCCTCGCCCTTCTTGGAAAGCGTGACCTGACGACTCTCGAGCACGTCAAAGATGGTCTCCGCAAAATCGAAGAGCTCATGCGACAGGGGGAGCGTCTTTCCCACCATGGGGTTCTTTGAACGGTTAGCTACATCAATCAAGCCAGTCGAGGGTACGGCGGTGCAAAGCTCCGCAGCCTCGTCTTTCTCGAAGCGCAACTCGTAGTCCGTATAGGCCTCGCCCTCGTCGAGCGGGCACCTAAAGCCGGGGTGTCCACCGATAAAGAACGGCATGTCCTCGGTGCCCTCGTTGGTCACCTCATAGGAAACGCGCACGGCAGCGTCCTCGAGCGTATAACGAGCGACAAGCTTAAACGGGTAGGGATAATCTCTCAGCAGCGCGGCGTTATCCTCCGAAGCCAGGCACATAGCCAGCTCGTTTGCGCTTTGGCTCAGCAGCTTCCACTCCTGCTTGCGCGCAAAGCCGTGGCGGGCGAGCTTCACATGATACCCGGAAAACGTCATGGCGCTGCCATCGCGCAGGCCTCCGCAAATCGGGAAGCAAATCGGTGCCTGGCCAGACCACACGGCGGGATCGCCCTGCCACAGATACTCGCGACCTCCAGCCTCAATCGAGGTAAACGAACCACCAGCCGTGGACACCTTAACAGAAATCGAATCGTTGGAGAGAGCGTATTCCATTGCCCATCCTTTCGAACAACTGCTTTTTGCTCACAAGCACCCGTCTCGGCCCTGACTAAAGGACAAACCCGCACGCTCATCGATGTGTCCGGTATCCCAGCCATGCAACGGGGTACCATACAGGCATTGATGCAATTACAGCTGGAAGGCCTTCTTATGCGAACCATCATCCTCTACGCCTCGCGCCATCACGGCAATACGAAAAAGCTCGTGGACGCCATCGTCGAGGCACACCCCGAGATCGATACCCTCGACGTCAAGGCGCTCGGCAAAAACGAGTATCCCAACCTGCATGAATATCATCTGATCGGTGTCGCCACGGGCATCTATTACTCCGAGATCGACAAGGACATGGCACGCGTGCTCACCAACGTGCTGCAGCCGCAGGACAAGGTGTTTGGCCTTATGACCTACGGTGGCAAAAACAAGTGGTACGGCAAGGATATCGATGGCATCTGCCGCATGAGGCAGGCCATCTTTATGGGTGTCTACGGCTGCCCCGGCTTTGATACGTGGGGGCCGTTCAAACTCACCGGTGGTGTCCAAAAGGGACACCCGACCGCTGAGGAAATTAAGGGCGCCGTCGACTTCTTCGACAAGATCGAAGACGAGTATGGCGACATCATCGTCGAAGAGTACGCCAAGCGCGAGAAGCGCCTAGCATACGAGAAGGAGCATCCTGCAGGAGGCCTGGTGGCCGGCGTTAAGCGCACGGTAAAGAAGATCGCTAACAAGCTGTAACTGTGAAGGTACTTTTGAGCGTTTAACCCATGCGGCGGGTCCGAGCAGATTCGGGCCCGCCGTCTTTTTCTATCGTTACTCGGTAAAGGCGTTGCCGACGCTCTGACCGCCAACATACGTCTCGACGAGGGTGAGCTCATGGTCGAACACGACAAAGTCGGCGTCGCGACCCGGCATGATGCTGCCGCACTTATCCTCGATGTGTACGGAGCGTGCCGGCACCTCGGTTGCCATGCGAATGGCGATATCGGCACTGGCGATGCCCCAGTCGACGATGTTCTTGACGCCCTGGGCAAGCGTGAGCACCGAGCCGGCAATGCTCTTGCCGTCGGCGAGCCAGCACAGGTTGTCCTTCATGATGACGTCCATGCCGCCACTGGTGTAGCTGCCCTCGGGCATGCCGCCGCAACCCAGGCAGTCGGTGATGAGCACCGTATGCTGCCAGCCCTTTGCCTGCAGGAGCGCCTTGATGGCGCCAGGGTTTACGTGCTTGCCGTCACAGATGATCTCGGCGTAGGTCTCGGGCGTGGACATGGCAGCACCCACAACACCGGGCTCACGGTGATGCAGTCCGCGCTGGCCGTTATAGGTATGCGTAAAGCAGCTGGCACCGGCGTTGATGGCGGCGATGCACTCATCGTAGGTGGCGTCGGAGTGACCGATGCTGGTCACCACACCCTTGGCGTTCAGAGCAGCCGCATAAGCAGCGGCACCGTCGTGCTCGGCCGCCATGGCGCTCTTAACGATGCGACCACCCGCAGCCTCCTGCCACTGATCGAAGACCTCCTCGGAGGGATCGATAAGATAAGCGGGGTTCTGCGCGCCCACGTGCTTCATGGTAAAGAAAGGGCCCTCCAGGTAGATGCCCTGAATGCGAGCACCGCAGAAGTCGGGGCCACGGCCCTCGTCCGCCTGAGCGATGGCGGCGCAGGCGTCCTTGATCTGCTCGACGCCATCGGTGAACGTCGTGGGCAGCCAGCTGGTGGTACCGCGACGGGCTAGCTCGGTCGAGCTGATATCGATGCCCTCGGGATCGTTATCGGTAGTCGAATGGTTATAGAAGCCATGGATGTGGGTGTCGACCATGCCCGGCGCAATCCACGATCCCGTGTAGTCCTTGATCTCGCAGGAGGGCTCGTCGGCCTGCCAAGCGCCAAAGACGCCGTCCTCGACCATAAGATAGCCGCCCAGTTGCGGGCCTGCCGGCAAGAAGAACTTGTCAGCCTTAATTGCGTACGTGCTCATATGTACTCCTTACTTCTAAAGCAGTTAACTGTGGTGATGTTTATACCCAGCTCACGTAAAACAAAAAGCGCCCGCCCGCCGTTATGAGCGGACGGGCGCCCTTACAGGGGGACGCGATTAAGCGGTGAAGGGGTGAATCGTCACGCCCTTGACCACGCGGTTGACCGTGCCGGTGGGGCTCGGCGTGTCGGGCGTGTTGCCCACGCGCACGGAGTTAAGCAGGCTGATAGCCTGAGCAAACATCACGAACGGCAGAGCAAGGTAGCCCTCGGGAAGTGCCTCGTAGCCCTTAAAGGTGAAGGACTCACCCTCGTAGACAGTAGCGCCATCCTGCTGAACGGCAACGGTGTGCTGAGCAATATCGTCGCCACCGATCTCGTTGAGGATGTCGATGTCGTACTGACGGGTGTAGGCGTCGTTGTTGACGAACACGAACACGAGGGTCTTGTCGTCGACGAAGGACTTGGGTCCGTGACGATAGCCCATGGAAGTGTCGTAAGAAGTGGCAACCAGGCCGTGAGCGAGCTCGAGGATCTTGAGCTGGCTCTCCTGGGCAAGGCCACCGAAGGAGCCAGAACCCAAGTAGGTCACGCGGTTAAAGTCTCCAGCGAGATAATCGGCGACCTCGGGCTCACGGGAGATGACCTCCTCGCCCATCTTGGCGATGGTCTCGACCCACCCGGCCTTCTGCTCGTCAGAGGCAGTGTCGAAAATAAGGGTGGCGAGCAGGGTCATGCAGGAATAAGAACCGGTCATGGCGAAGCCCTTGTCGTTGGCGCGCGGAATGAGCAGCGTCAGCGCGTTGGGATCATCGGCAGACTCGACGGCGAGCTTGCCCTCGGGAGCGCAGGTGATGTTGAGGAATTTGACGTTGTGGACAAGCTCCTTGGCAACGGCAACGGCGGCAAGGCTCTCGGGGCTGTTGCCAGAGCGGGCAAAGGAAACCACGAGCGTGGGATCCTCGGCACGCAGGAAGTCGCGCGGGGCGCTCACGATGTCGGTCGTGGCAATGGGCTTAAAGTCGTAGAGATCAGTGTTGCCAGCGTGACGCAGGTACGGGGCGCAGGTATCGCCAACGTAGTCAGACGTACCGGCACCGGTGAAGACAACGGACAGACGGCCCTCGCCCATAGCGCGAGCCTCGGCCAGAAAGGCCTCGATGGCCTCCTTGTTCTCACGATAGATGTTGAGCGTATCACGCCAAAGCTCGGGCTGCTGAGCAATCTCGGCCGTGGTGATCTGGGCGCCGAGCTCGGTGAGCTCCTCGACACTCTTCTCGAACATTTCTAATACCTCTCTCTAGAAGTAATCCTCTGACGTGCAATTATACACTTCGGTTGGTTATCTGGTAGTAACCAGTTAAATGCAAGGAATCACCATATGGAAACGATGCGAACACTAGTTGCTACGCTGGTGGTAAACCTTGTATTTAAACTGATCGGCACGAGCAACCGAGAGCGTATACTCCACAACCTCGTTTGACTCGTTATACGTAGTCCTGACCAAATCGAGCACAGGCGACCCCTCGACAATTGCCAAAAGGTGGGCATCGGTGGGACGGGCTATGCTCGCATAGAACTCCTCTTCGGCCACGCGAATCTTTTGCTGAAAGTCCTGCTCAATCACATCGTAAAGCGGCTTACTCTCCAGCAGTGGTCGCTTTAGGGACAGAAATTGACGAACCGGCAGATAGCTGCGTTCGACCATCATGGGCATGTTGTCGGCAGAACGAAGGCGCTTGAGCTTAAAAACGCGATCACCGATATGCAATCCCATATGCTCGGCTAGATTCTTATCGGCCTCCATCTCGCAAAACTCGAGAATCGTGGTCTCGGGGTCACGACCCATCGCGCGCATCTGTTCGGTAAAGCTGTAGGACTGCATAAGATTGGTTGCCTTTGCCGAACGGTCGGTCACAAAGGTACCGCGACCGTGCTGCCGAACCACCAGTCCTAAACGCTCCAGTTCCTGCAGAGCCAGGCGTACCGTGGTGCGCGAGAGACCATAGCGCTCCGAAAGTTCGCGCTCGGAAGGAATCATGTCACCGGCACGATATTCATGGTCAATCTTTTCGGTCAGAATATCGACCAGCTGATCGTACAGCGGTTGCTTACGCGCCCCGATCGCCATCCTATCCTCCCATTTTCTCAAACTCGGCTACTACCTTGGGTGGTTAACATTATCTGTCTGCCACATCCGAATCATCAAGAAAACAAAAGCCGCGCGCTCTTTCGAGCACGCGGCTTTTAACATACACATGGCTTAAGGGGTCGGGGTGTGAGCCGCGTAGGGACACACCCCTCAAGCTAGAGCCTTACCAGATGCTCGGCCAGAGACCAAGCGGGCCAGCGCCCAGGATGCCCAGGACGAAGAGCAGCAGAATGCCCTTGGTCGGGGTCCAGCTGTGCTTAGCGAACATGTAGTAAAGCAGCAGCGTAAGCATAAGCGGGACGAGCTTCGGGACGATGGTGTTGAGGGTGTCGGCAACAGAGAAGTTGACCGGATCCTCGGTAACGGTGCCGTAGGTCACGGACTCCATGCCGTTGCCCAGATCGGTAACGCCGCACTCGACAGCGTTGCCGTCGGCATCGGAAGCGGTAAGGGCGTTGCCGTCCTTATCGGTCATGGCGATGGTACCGGCCTCAGCGGTCTCGGTATCGATGCCCTCCATACCGGTGAAGTTCTCGGCCTCCTTCTCGGAGACGATCACGGTAGTAGCGGAGAGGCCACGGGTGGTGCCGTTGGGAATCTGGAGGTTGATCTGGGTGCCACCCATGGTGACGACCAGGCAACCGACGACGAAGACGCCCATGATGGAAGCGGCGCGCGTGAAGGCCTGCATGTTGGCGGTCAGAGCGTCAATAGCGCTGGTGCCAAGCTTGTAGGACCAGTTCATGAGCCAGAAGCGCAGTGCGAACTGGACGGCGTTGAAGATCACCAGGAAGATGATCGGCGCAGCGGCGTTGCCGTTGATGGCCATGTTGGAGGTGATGCCAGCCGTGATAGGCACGAGCGTCAGCCAGAACAGGGCGTCACCGATACCACCGAGCGGGCCCATTGCGGCGACGCGGACGGCGCGAATCGTGGGGATGTCAACCTTGTTCTGCTCGAGCGAAAGCACGATGCCCATAACAAAGGTGACGAGGAACGGGTGAGTGTTGAAGAACTCCAGGTTGTGGCTCATGGAAGCCGCGAGGTCGTTCTTGTTGGTGTGGATCTTCTCCAGACCGGGGATGATGGAGTAGAGCCAGCCAGCGGCCTGCATACGCTCGTAGTTGAACGAGGCCTGCAGGAAGCAGGAGCGCCAAGCCATCTTGTTGAGGGTCTTCTGGTCGAGCTGCGGAGCAGGAGTGAGATCCTCGTAGTGCTCCGGGATCACATACTCATTAGATGCCATCTTCGAAGTCACCTCCGTCAGAAACAGCTGCACCCTTCAGCTCGGTCTGCTGCTGGAAGTCCCAGAAAGCGATGCCGAAGCCGATGAGAGCGAGGATGAGCAGGGCAGGAGTTGCCAGAGAATCGTTGGCAACGGTGATGATCGCGAGGCCAAAGCCCATGAGGAAGAAGCCCCACATATCGCGGTTCATCATAACCTTGAGCAGGACGGCGAAGCCGACGAAGCGCATCATGCCGCCTGCAGCGGAGAGACCGGTCTGCAGCCAAGCCGGGATGGCGGAGGCGATGGTCTGACCGATGGTAGCGCCAGCGATGAAGAACAGGGTGACGACGATAGCGAAGATCAGGCCGAGCAGAGCCATGGCGAAGTAGTTCAGACGCTCGATACCCTTGGTGTCAGCGTTGTGAGCCATGTTGTCCGCGGAGGACATGAGCGGCGACATAAGCGTGAAGACCAGGGTAACGCCGAGCTGACCAAGCAGAGCGAACGGAATGGCAAGGCCGACTGCCGCGTTGGGCTCGAGGCCCGTGGCGATTGCGAGAATGGCTGCCATGATGCCGCCGATGACGGCGTTAGGCGGCTGAGCGCCTCCGATCGGCATGTTGCCGATCGTCATGAGCTGATAGGTACCACCCACGAGAAGACCGGTGTTGAGGTCGCCAAGGATAAGACCGATGACGGCGCCGGTGACGATGGGCTGATAGAGAGACTCGAGGAAGTTGAACTGGTCGATTGCCGCGACGAACGTGACGATGAAGACCAGAGCGACCTGGATGATCGAGTATTCCATCTTGCTCCTCCTTTCAAAATGCATGTACGCACTTTTGATATCACGTACAGAACGTCAGGGTTTCACTCCTGACAATGTGGATCACGAGGATTACGAGAAGAGCTTGCTCGTGTCCTCAACAGGCGTGCTCGGAACGCGCCTGATCTCCAGCTCCACCCCCAATTCCTGCAGCTCTTTAAACGCAGCGACATCCTCGTCGTTAACTGCGACAGAGGTGGCGACTTGGCGCTTTCCTTCCGACATGTGCATGTTGCCGATGTTTACCTTCTTTATAGGCACACCGCCCTTGACGAGCGTAAGCACGTCTTCCGGTGTTTCGGCCACGATGAAGATCTTCTGGCGCGGGCTCGCCTTGCCGATGACGTCGATGGTCTTCTGCAGGGAGAAGAAACGCGTAGCGACGCCGGCGGGAGCGGCCATCTTCATGAGGTTCTGGCGCATGGTATTGGTTGACACGTCGTCGTTGGCGACGAGGATGAGGTTGGAGCCCAGAGTGGAGTTCCACTGGGTGGCAACCTGACCATGAATCAGTCGGTTATCGATGCGGGTAAGAAGAATGTTGGGTTCTGCCATGTTGATCAGCTTCCTTTCGCTATTTGCTGACGACAGTTACTTGATCTCCTGAATCGCGTAACGCGAAACATCTACGACGGCTCCGGATCGGACTTTGATCTGGACCTTCTCGCCTTCGATGCCCTTGACGGTTCCGTAGATACCGCCGGCGAAAAGAACCTCCTGACCCGGCTTGAGCTCGGTGTGCAGCTCCTTGAAGTACTTCTGCTTCTTCTTCATGTTGATTTGCGACCAGATGGTGTAAATCAAGCCCATGATGACAAGCAGGCCTAAAAGAGCGACCGAGGAGCTCAGGACGTTGGCTCCGAAATCGGCCATTAGATGCCGTCCTCGTCGCCAAAGATATCCTCTTCGTCGGAGCCGGCAACGGATGCGACCGTCTGGGCGGTGATGCCCGTCTGGCCAACGGTCACTGCCTGCTCGCCAAGCTCGGCGAGCGTGGCATTGCCGCGGAGGAACAAAAGCTCAATAACCATGGGGAGGTTAGTGCCGGTCAGAACCTCGACGTTGTCGACATCCTGGGCAATCATCATCGACTGGTTAAACGGGGTGCCGCCAAGCAGGTCGGTAAAGACGAGCACGCCATCGCACTCCTCGCGCATGGCGGTAATAGCGGCGCGGAGATCCTCACCGTAGGAAGCAGCCTGGTCGCCCTCAAAAGGAACGACGGTAAAAGCAGGCTGGTCGCCGGCAACCATAGCGATAGCGCTTGCAAGGCCGGGTGCGAACTGTCCATGACCGGTAAGAATAAAGCCAACCATTCAAATTTCCCTTCCGAAGGTGTGTACGATCTGAGTCCGATGATTTTCGGAAGCCAGCGGGCGCTCGCCCTTAAAGCTTCTTAGAAAGCGTTCTTTGAAGACCAGTGGTTTCTCAACTGGTAGTAACCACGTGACGTGTTGTTGTCACTATATCACCCCAGAAGAGGTCGCTTTCGTTGATTCATACAGTAAAACGTTTTTGCACCGCTCACGGTGATATTTCGACCGTTTACCGGTCGTTAACACATCTACCTGCGGTTTTGAAACCGTTTCGAAATGTTTTGGCAAAAGATCGGATCTTTTCCCGTGTCTAAACAACGCAGGGCGGATAAAAATAGCGTGTAGAAAAATTGCAGGTCATTGTGAAGATATGTGAATTGGTCTTTTTGACTTAATACCAGTCTGAACCAGTTTTGAGATTATCGGCGAACGGTCGTTTTCGACCGTTCACCGGTTACTTGCAATCGTTTGCAGTTGTTTTCCCAGATGAATTAGGGAGACCCGATGAAACACATGCGTGATCATTCAATCTGCCCTTTCCGTCTCAATAGATAGCCCTCCAACGCAAAAAGCCCCCTAGAACGATGTCCGTTCTAGGGGGCTTCATCAGATATTTCGGCTTCGTACTCGAAGGCTCAGGTAATCTTTACGCAAACAGGCCGTAGATGCTGATATTGGCCTTGGCGTAGAGGCCGTTGGCGTACTCGGTCCACTTGGAGCTGGCGCTCGAAGCCTGCGAAGAGTACTGCTGGTAGGCGGTGTAATAGGCGGTCATGGCCTGCTTATAGGTAGCGCTATCGGCCGTAAAGGCATCGTCAGCGAAGGCCTTAGCGTAGGCGCTATCGGCGTCCTTCCAGGTACCCTTTTCGCTATCCCACTCGTCGCCGGCAAGGTTGATGATGTAATCGGCGTAGTCCTTGCTCGCGGTGTCCTCGTTGCCGTCAGAAGGCTCGGTCGGAGCGATCGGCATGCTTGCGGAGCTATCGCCCACCTTCTTCTTGTAGAGCTTCTGCAGCGTTGCGGACTGGCGGACGATCTGCTTGGCCTGGTCCTTGGACACGCCATACTGCGTGGCCATGGTCTTGTAGTCCGAAGTGCCGATAGAATCCTCGGCGTACTTCTTCATCTCCTTAGAAGAGACGGTGATGCCCTCATCCTCGGCGGCGTCGAGCAGAATCTGGTTGCGCACGTAGGACAGGATAACGTCGGCAGAGGGAGCGGTGTAGTTGCCATCGCTATCCTTGACGGTATCAAGGCTGTACTGGCTCTCGATGGCCTCGCGCGCGGTGATGTCGCTCTTCTTGCCGTTGTAGCTGTAGCTTGCCACGGTCGAATCGAGCTGGTCCTCGGTGAGGGTCGCCGAGCCGACGCCCTTGCCGCCAAAACCACCGTTGCCGATAAAGAAGCCGACCACAGCAGCGATCACGATGGCGACCACAAAGGCGGCAATCATCGTCTTCTTGTGCTTGGATGCGCTGTCGTCCACGTCGGAGTCATCGTCCTCGTCCTGCTCCTCAGGCATGAGGTTCTCGTCGGCGGCATCCGCGGCAATCTGAGCCTCCAGGCGGGCGTCCTCCTCCTCGGCGGTCGTGCCGGCAGCAATGTGCTCGGCAGACGTACCTGCGACCAGATCGATCTTCTCGTCCTCGTCACCGTCGGGGCCTTCGCCGCGCTCGATAATCTGGATGCCGTCGATCTCGTCCTTTTCGTCCTTCTTTTGAATCAGACCCATATCAGTTACTCCTTGTTAAGAAACATAGTCCTCAATAGAATACGCCCGACAGAGCGCCGGGCGTATTCATTCTCAGGTTATCCGCAAACGTATAAGTACCGCTTAGGCGTTTGAAGCCGTATCCCCTTAGGCAAGATGCGCGATAACGGCATCGGCAAAGGCCTGCGTGCCCACGGCGCCCTCAATGGAGCCGGTCTGGGCACGACGCACGTCACCGGTAACCTGCTCGCCCTCGTCGAGCGTGGCAGATACGGCGGCGCGAATACGATTGGCAGCATCGTTCTCGCCCAGATGATCGAGCATCATAGCCGCAGACAGAATCTCGGCCGTGGGGTTAGCGATATCCTGGCCAGCGATATCGGGCGCGGAGCCATGCGTGGCCTCAAAGATGGCACAGTCGGCTCCGATATTGGAGCCGGGGGCCATGCCAAGGCCGCCTACAAGACCGGCGCACAAGTCGCTGACGATATCGCCATACAAATTGGGCAGGACTAGAACATCGAAGTCGTTGGGGTTCTGAACCAGACCCATGCAGGTGGCGTCGACGATCTTGTCGTTGAACTCGATATCGGGATAGTTGGCAGCCACCTCGCGAGCCACGCGCAGGAACAGGCCGTCAGTCGCCTTCATGATGTTGGCCTTATGCACGGCCGTCACCTTTTTGCGGCCGCAGCGGCGAGCATACTCAAAGGCGTACTCCACAATACGGCGGCTCTTGGCGATGGAGATGGGCTTGATCGAGATGGCGGAATCCGCGGCGAAGGTTTTCTGACCCGAGCGCTCGACAAGCTGTGAAAGCTCCTCGACCTCGGCAGCGCCCTCGTCGAACTCAATACCAGCGTAGAGGTCCTCGGTGTTCTCGCGCACGATAACCAGGTCGACATCGCGGAAGCGCGAGCCATCGCCCGGTTGCGACAGGCAGGGGCGCACGCAGGCGTACAGGTCGAAGTACTTACGCAGGGCAACGTTGACGCTGCGGAACCCCGTACCGACCGGCGTGGTGATGGGGCCCTTGATGGCAACTTTGGTCTGGGCGACGGCATCGAGCACATGCTGGGGCAGCGGCGTGCCAAACTCGTCCATGACGCCGGCACCGGCCTCCTGGACGTTCCAATTGATCTGGACACCGGCGGCCTCGACCACGCGGCGCATGGCCTGCGTAATCTCGGGACCGATCCCGTCACCGGGAATCAGGACTACATCGTGCGCCATAATCTGTTACTCCTCGTCTTCGGCGTCGTCAGATTTTTTAACGCTAGCACGCTTCTTCTTTTTGGAGAGATCCAGGCCAAAACGTTTAACAAGCATTTCGCAAATCTCGCTCGAACGGGCCTTGAGATAGCTGCCCTTGCCGTTCTCGGCATCGAACTTAAGGCGCAGCGCAAGCTTCTCGGCGATCTCGGCATCGATCTCGCCTTTGCCAAACTCGTACAGGCAGCCGAGCATATCGCGATACTCGAGGTCACCGTGGTAGCACTGGATGGCCTCGTCCAGGATGGGCCAAGCCTCGCGCGAACGCTCGACGCTCGTGGCACCCCACACGCACAGCAGGCGGAAGGCGGCATAGCGCAGCGTGGAGGAAATCTCGTCAAACAGTGCGGTCTCGGCGCCCTCAAAGGCATCGCCCAGCTGGTCGGGGCAGGTGGTGGCGAGCGCCGCCAGGGCATCGAGGGCCTCCCAGCGAGTCTGAGCCTCGGGGCGGTCGAGCGCCTCGATCAGCGCGGGCACGCAGGGCACGACGCGCTGCGGATCGCGCTCGGCAAGCAGGTGCAGCACGCGGGCGGCAAACTGGCGGATACGGCGCGTGGGGCAGCCGAGCTCCTGGACCAAGCGGTCGACGGTGTTCTCGTTCTCCTCTGCCAGCTGAAGCTGTGCCAGCTCCTCGTCGGTGAGCTGTTCGTCTTTGTTTTCTGCCATAGTTACCTCTTCTTACTATTTCTTAGTGTGCCTGCCAGCACCCTTGCTGTCATCGGTGACCGAGATGAGCTGTCGGTCAGCCGCGCCATTGCGACGCGCGCGGCGGCGCTCCTCAGCGTCTCCTGCGTCGGCGGCGGCGCGATGAGCCTGGTTGACGTTAAAGACCTCATCGTGCTTGCGCCACGGACCAACGGACTCGCCAAAGCTCATCTTAAGGCCGGCGATAAAGCCGCCAAGCCAGCCGATCGGCGCAAACTGCACCAGCGGGAACAGCGAGAACACCCAGGTCAGCAGGACGACTGCCGCCGCCCCTGCAAAGTTGGCAATCCAGTAGTCGCGCTTGGTGATGACGCGCTTTTCGCACGCCCACTGGCCGCACAAAAAGCCAATGTAGATCGCAAAGAGAAAGAGCACTAGTGCAAGCACCACGAACGTCCAGCTCATGGGCGCTACTCCTCGTGATGGTGGCCGCAGCAGCACTCGTGGCCGTCGTCATGGCCGTGGCCGCCGCAGCACTCGTGGTCCTCGCCATGGTGGTGGCCACAACCGCACTCGTGGTCGTCGCCATGCTCGCCGCAACCACAGCCTTCCTCGTGAGCACCATGCTCCTCGGGACGATACTGCGACCAGTCCAGACCGGCGGCAATGGCGTCGGCCTCCTCCTTATAGAGGACATTGATGGCCTGGGTACCCAGCTTGGCACCACCGATGGCGTCGAGCATGTCATAGAGCGTAAAGGCCACGTCGGCGCCGGGCAGCGCAAGCTCGCGGTCGTCGGCATAGGCGAGCGCCAAGCGCAGGTCCTTGATGAAGTGCTCCACCATAAAACCGGGCTTGTAGTCGCCGTCGAGCGCCTTGGGCGCCAGGCTCTCCATGGCACCGGACTTGCCGGTGCCGCCCAGGATCATCTGACGGGTCTTCTCCATATCAAGGCCGCTCAGCTCGGCAAACGCCAGCGCATCGGCCATGCCGACCATGCAGGCGCCCAGCGACACCTGGTTGGCGAGCTTGGCAGCCTGGCCCTTGCCGGCGCCGTCGAAGCAGCAGATGGTTGCCGCAAAGGTGGAAAGGATATCGCGGACCGGGGCAATGTCGTTCTCGGTAGCGCCCACGATAGCCGTAAGCGTGCCGGCGATAGCACCCGACTCGCCGCCGGTGACGGGGCAGTCAAACGCCATGCGGCCGGAAACCTGGGCGGCCTCGGCAATGTCGCGCGCCAGCTCGGGCGAGCTCGTGGTGAGGTCGATCAGGACCGCACCGGGCTTAGTGCACGCGAGCAGACCGTCGCCCGCCAGGTAGAGCTCCTCGACCTCGGAGGGATAGCCCACCATGGTAAAGACGACGTCGGCGTTCGCCGCGGCATCTGCCGGCGTATCGGCCCAGACGGCACCGCGCTCAACAAGCGCTGCAGCCTTGGACTTGGTGCGGTTGTTGACCGTGACGGGATAGCCAGCGTCCAGAATGTGGCCGGCGATAGGGGCACCCATGATTCCGGTGCCGATAAATGCGACAGAGAGCTTGTTTGCCATGAAACCTTTCCTTTTGGGTTGGGTGTTATTGCCAGGTTGAATACTCGTTGCCAGCGTTTGGGCTGTGAGTCGAGGGCGATTACGGACGCAGCGCTTGTCTACTGGCCGCGCACGCGGCGGGCGATGCGGTCGGAAAGCGACGCCTTGTCGGTGCGGTTCTTGCCCCAAAACGCGCAGGCCACCATGCCGGGGCCCACGTGCGAGCCGATGGTGGGGCCCACGGAGCTGCGAATGATCGTGACGTCGGCGCAGCCCTCCTCCTTGCGGATGGCGGCTTCGAGCCAGTCACCGTCCTTTTCGGCATCGGCCGTCATGATGGCGATGGGCATGGTGCGATCAGGCACGTAGTTCTCGCGGAACGACTTGAGGATGGACTTGAGCGCCTTCTTGCGGCCGCGGTTGACGCCGATCAGCGACAGCGAGCCGGCAAGGTCGTAGGAGAGCTCGGGCTTGACGTCGAGCTTTGCCGTGAGCTGCGCCGCCGCGGGCGGAATGCGGCCGCCGGCAGCCAGCGCATCGAAGCTCTCGAGCGTAAAGTAGCCGTGCACGTAGGTCTTGGCCTCGTTTGCCCAATCGACCAGCTGCTTGGCAGTCAGTCCCGCCGAACGCTGGCGCACGGCCTCAAGCGCCAGGAGCTCGCCGGTCGCGCAGGGCAGGGCGTTGTCGACCACGTAGAGCTCAAAGTTGGGATACTCGGCGCGCACGGCATCTGCCGCCTGGCACGCGGAGTTGTAGCTCGACGACAGCGCCGAGGTAAAGCACAGGTAAACCGTGGGCGTGCCCTCTTTGGCGCACTCGGTAAAGAACTCGATATAGCGACCGAGCGACACAGCCGAGGTGGACACGCGGGCACCGGCGCGCATGCGGTCGTAGAACTCCTTAGGGCTCATGCTCGACCAGATGTCGTCCGTGCGCTCCTCGCCATCGATAATAAAAGGGAAGCCCAAGATATCGACATCGAGGTTCGCGGCGACCTCGGGGTTAAAGTCGCAGCAGGTATCGACGACGATACGGCAACGGTCCGAATGACCGGCGGATGCGGCCTTGTCCATCAAAGCGACTCCTTACGTAAAAAAGGCGGCCACCCGCATGGGATGGCCGCCAACCGTTAACTCATGCAAGTTAACGTATTTTACTCGTCAAGTGTTTCGATGCGGGGCTTGATGATGCCATATCCACCATTCTTACGGTGATACACCACATTGATGAGGCCAGTCGTCGCGTTCTCGAACACGTAGAAGTCGTGGCCGAGCAGATCGGTCTGCACCAGCGCCTGCTCCTCAGTCATCGGGGTGACATCGATGACCTTCTCGCGGACGAGCAGGTCGTCGTCCTCCTCGGGCAGCAGCAGGTCGGCCAGATCCTCGACGCGCTCGACCGGTGCGACATCCGCGGCGCTGGCACCGCCCTGGCGGTTGTCCACAACCTTGGTCTTGAACTTGCGCAGCTGGCGGGTGACCTTATCGGCGGAGAGATCGATGGCGGCATACATATCTGCGCCGTGCTCGGCGACGCGAATCACAGAGCCGCGGGCACGAACCGTGACCTCGACGATTGCCGGGTTGGGGTTCGAGGGGTTCTTCTCATAACGAAGCACGACGTCGACTGTCATGGGCTCGATATCGAAAACCTTGAGCGCCTCGCCGATCTTCTCGTCCACATGCGCACGCAGAGCATCGGTTACCGTCGTCTTGCGTCCAGAAACCTTGATATCCATACGTGGCTCCAATCTGCCTCGGGGACTTACTGTACTGGCTATGTACCCATTGCCGTGCATTTAATCACCCGAATTCCCAAAGGCCCGAATAACGACTGCTTGATACCGCATACCGAAGTCTCGCACTTTTCCGCGGCAAAGTGCGCTATATGAGGGCGTCGGCGGAGTTGGTTTTTCTCCTGGAAATTGCCCTTGAGCTGCTGGTTTTATCAAAATTGAAAAGCCGGGCTCCCCTATTGGGGAGACCCGGCCATGCGTGTTGAAACCGTGAAGAAGCGCCTTGTTCAATGTATGGCAGGCGCCACCCCTACCAATAACTAGCTATTGAGCTTGTTGATGTCATCGTCGGTGATGGCGCCCTCCTGACTAGACGAGGGGCTGTCGCCGTTGTTATCGGAGGTGTCGCCATCGGAGGACTCGGTCTCGTTGGACGTGGATTCGGATGCCTGCACATTGGCCCCCGAAACAGTCTTGGCGGTAAGGTCATAGGGCATTTGGCCGTACCAGACGCAGTGGACCGCCTCGAGCGTGCCGTCGACCGTGATGTCGTCGAGGGCATCGCTCACGGCACGGCACAGCTCATCGTTAGAGCTAAGGCCTGCGATGCCAAGCGTGGAGGGCGTCTCGAGCGTGCCGACACAGGAGATCTGGCTCATCAGGCGCGCGAGGTAACCACCGGCCGTGGAATCACAGACCACGTAATCGACCTCGCCCGACTCGAGCGCCTCGAAGCACTCGTTGATGTTGGAGAAGGTCTTTTGGTTGGCCGTGATGCCCTGCTTGGCGAGCGCTTCCTGCGAGGCCGAGAAGGTCTGAACGCCCAGGGTAGCGGTGTTAAGCGTTTCGGTGGAAACGCTCAACGACTCGCCGTCAGTGCTCTTGCCGAATACGGCGGGGGCGTCGTACAGACAGGTGCCAAGCGAGCTGATATCGCCGTCCGTAGAGCTGGCGTCGCCAATGAAGATATCGGCCTTTTTATCGCTGAGCGCGGAATCGGCCGAGGACGCATCGACAAAGGCGACCTTGAGACCCATGCGGCATGCGAGGGCACGAGCGGCATCGACCGCATAGCCCGTGAGGTTTCCGTCGGCATCCTGCATGGCTTGCGGGGCATCGGAAGTATCGAGGGCGACCGTCAGGGTTCCCGGCGCGACCAGGGCATCATCCGATACCGTGGGGGTAACGGTCTCGCGCTCGATCTGGTCGATCGTGGGCGTCGTGAACGTGGACAGTGGATTGAACGCGCACCCACTCAGGCCCAAAACGGCAATGACCGCCGCGGTCCCAGCACCCAACCGAGTCGCATGCATCAAGCTGCCCCTCACCATGTCCGCTACCCTGCCTTCTGTGTCGTATACGATCCGTGCCCTGCACGGAATATCGGGTTGTTCCCACCAGCTGACCTGGTATTTGACCCCACACTTGCGCACCGGGGCGTTTGCTCGGGAGGCCGCAGCCACCTTCACGACTGGCCCGCTCGCCCGCGAGGCGGTATTGCCCCAAAGAAAGTAGAACGGACGGTGCGGCTTACATCTAGGACGCGCCATGATCGCGCCGCGCGCACGCGGTCGCTTACGTGGATCCCTTTGACCGCGTCTGTCTTGGACTTGGATGGGCGCATTGCCCGTCCGCAACCACAGCCTGGCGGGAACGTAGCGCATTATAGCTAAGTTCAAGCTAAAGTTTAAGGTTAGGTCGTCATTCGCACCGCGAGTACAGATTTCGCAGGTCGAGGCGGGTAGCACACGGCGCTCTTCATCGGGATGGAAGTCCCTCCAACTGATGTGACCCATTTGCCGGCGCTCGGCGCGCATCATGCGTAGCGCCGAGGCGCCGGTCAGGATTACAGAGGCTGCCAGTTGCTCGCCTGTCGGCTCGACGCGCCGCGCAATCTTCACTGCCACAAAACCACCCCTACCAAACGCGTGCGATAGCGAGGCCATCGACGGCTTTGGCGCCGGCGCGCTTAAGCTCCGCCGAGGCCGCTGCCATTGTTGCGCCCGTGGTAATGACATCGTCGATGAGCAGCAGACGGCAGCCACGTACATCCTCGACCGTCTCGTACATGTCCCGGACATGTTCCCGGCGCTCGGCGCGACCGAGTTCGCGCTGGTCGCCATGACCGTATTTGACCAAGGCGTCCACCAATGGCACGCCCGAAAGATCGCAAAACGAGCGCGCGATTGCTTCCATGTGATCAAATCCACGCCGCCGATACGCCGCCGCAGTCGCGGGCACAAATACCACCGCGTCGGCACCGGACAGCACGCCGCCGTAACGGTCGGGGGCTGCTACCTGGGCATGCAGGGCGGTGTCGTAGAGCAGCTCTGCCAGATACGGTGCCAGACGGCGCTCGCCCGCATCCTTGTATGCCTTGATGATGCGCGGCAACGGATGTGCATAGACAGCGCACGCCAGGCAGCGATCGAGGGCCTTAGCCACCGCCGAAGACGCACCCTCGACCGGGCACTCGGTACACAGCAGGTCTCCAAACGGAGCGCCGCACCTCGTGCAGCTGTGGCGCGGATCGACAAGCGTGAGCGACGCCAGGCACTCCCGACAAATAAGCGCACCGGCACGCTCGCAACCGGCGCATCGCGTGGGCGAAAGAACCTCGAGTGCCTCATGCGCCGCGCGCTCGGCAAACGGTAGCATTTCATCCGCAAACGGCGAGATGCCGGCACTCCGTAAGCGGCTCAAACCATTCAGATAGTTATTTATGACAAAACCCTCCCTACGCTTGGGCGAAGGGAGGGTTGTCGATTCAGTGCCATGATACCCCGTTGCATTTGGGGTCAGACAAGTCGAATCCGCTTGCGGGCGCTATTCGCCGGCAGGCGGTTGCGGTGCGGACGAGGTGTGGGTCGAGCCTTCGCCACCATCCTGGCGCGGCTTGCGGGAACGGCGACGGCGGCGGCGCTTCTGACTCTGGTCGGCCGAACCCTCGCCACTGCGATCCTCACGCGGTTCGCGCTCGTCGCGAGCACCGCCGCGCGAAGCCTTGGCGGCAGCTCCTCCGCCATCGCCGGGGCGACGGCGCGTGACCTTGACTTCACCATCCGAAACCTGATCGGCCACAGAAGGAACCGAGGGTTTCTGCTGCGTGCCCGAGGAATGGCGACGGCGAGGACGCGGCGCGCGCTCCTCCTCGCCACGTGGCCTGCCAGCCTTGTCGGCAGGCGCGTCGGAGGCCGAGGCGCCCTTGGGAGCGGCACCGGCCTCACGAGCGGCTGCGGCGCGGAAGGCGTCCTCGCGCTCCTCGCTCGACAGGTGGCGGCGACGACGGCGCGTGGGGTTCATGCCGCCGCCGCGGTTTTGCTGCTGGGGCTGCTGAGCCTCGCGCTCGCGAGAGGCGTTCTTGCCCGCGGTCTCGCCGTTGTCGACGGACGCCGCGCGCTTGCGGCGACGACGGCCGCCGGCCGCCTCCTCGGCCTCGGACGCCTCGGCCTTGCCGCGGCCCTTTCCGCGGCCACGACCCTCGCCCTGGCCCTGACCGGCACAAGCATCGGACTCGGCATCGCGACGACGGCGCTTGGGCATCGACGTGCCGGCCAGACGGTCGGCACTCGACAGGCCATCGCCCACGTCGACACCGTTCTCGCGATCGAGCTCCATGAGCGCCAGGCGCATCTCGGGCGACTCGATGCGCTCGAGCACATCTCGCGTCACGCAGTCGGGACGGCAGCTGCAGCCCTGCTCGGCGGCCTTCTTTTTGCAGCCCTCCGAGCACGTCATATCGGCCAGGTTGACCTTAAAGACTTTACCGTTCTCCAGGCGCAGCACCAGCTGCTCACGCGGCGTGTCATATTCCTGGATACGCGCCTTGCCGAGCGGCGTATCGATGAGCGTCTTCTTTTTGGGCGCACGGCTCTTAAAGTCCTTGTACGCCTCGAACTCATAGCGCAGGCAGCACATCAGGCGGCCGCACACGCCGCTGATCTTAGACGAATTGAGCGGCAGGTCCTGCTCTTTTGCCATGCGAATCGAGACGGGCTCAAACTGTCCGCCAAAGCGTGTGCAGCAGAGCTCCTGTCCGCATTGGGCATAGCCGCCCACCAAGCGGGTCTCGTCGCGCACGCCAATCTGGCGCATGTCAACGCGAATGTGCAGCGTCGAGGACAGGTCCTTGACGAGCTGACGAAAATCGACGCGCTCCTCGGCCGCAAAGTAGAACACGGCTTTCTCGCCGCCAAACAGGTATTCGACACCCACCGGCTTCATCTCGAGGTCGAGATCTTTGACCAGACGGCGGAAATCGACCATGGCCTCATCGCCCTGGATGGCCAGGTCGTCGGCAAGCTGCAGGTCGATATCGCTCGCCACACGCAGCACGGGCTTGAGCGGCTGACCGATCTCGTCTTGAGGCACCTCGAAGGGATCGGCCGTGACCAGGCCGATCTCGGTTCCGCGCTCGGTGGAGCAAATGGCATAATCGGCCTCGAGGATATCCAGATCCTGCGGGTCAAACCACAGGTCGCGCGAGGCGTAGGTAAACTTAACGGGTACGACTAACGGCATTTCAGTGCCTTCCTGATATCGAACAGCATGACCTCGATGGCCAGCTGGGGAGTAACGTTTCTGGCAATGTTGCGCTCGGCGGTCGCGACCGCCTCGAGCGCCCGGGTGGCACCCGCAACATTCGTCGCGGCGGCAAGCCGCCCGATCGTGTCGCGCACGTCCTCGTTCACAATGTCTGCCGCCTCATCCTGAAGCGTCAGCAGCACGTCGCGCATGAGCGTCCGCGCGCTCGACAGCGCTTCCATGATACCCGAACGCTCGCGCGCGTTGAGTTCGCGCTTGTTGCGGTCCTCAAGCTGCTTCAATGCTCCACGCGACAGATAATCGGCGTTTTGCTCGAGCACCTTTTCCTGCGTGGACTTGACCTCGGCGAGCGGAGCCTTAACGGCGACGATGAGCGACTTGGCGCGGCTGAGTACATCGGCCTCGTCGGCGGCGATGAGCGAATCGATGGCGCGGATCATCTGGCGGCGAGCATCCTGACGCTCGGCGCTCTTAAGGAACTCGATGCCGCGCGTGGGGCTCCCCGCCACGGCGACCGCCATGCGACAGCGTGCGAGATCCTGGCCCGTCGCGCGGCTCACGGCCTTCGTGGCCACGGCGGGCGACACCAGCCGAAACGGCACGCACTGGCAGCGGCTCACGATGGTGGGCAACATCACGTCTGCCGAGGTGCCCAGCAAGATAAACATAACGCCCTCGGGCGGCTCCTCGAGCGTCTTGAGCAGTGCGTTGGCGGTGTTGACGCGCAGCTGCTCGGCACGGTCGATGATGTAGACCTTGGCCTTGGCACGGATGGGCGCCAGCGGCACGTCGTCGAGCAGCTCGCGGGTCTGGGCGATGAGGTAGCCCGTGGCGCTCTCGGGCGTGTAATAGTGCACGTCGGGGTGCGTATGGCGGGCGACACGCACACAGCTATCGCATGAGCCGCAGCCGTCCTGCTCGCACAGGAAGGCTTGGGCGAGCGCCCAGGCGGCATCGAGCTTGCCGGCACCGGGAGCGCCCAAAAACAGGTAGGCGTGCGATGCGCGGCCGCTGGCGACGGCGTTGGTCAAAAAATCGCGTACGCGCTCTTGGGTGTCGAGCTTGGCCAGCAGGCTTGCCTGAGCGGGGGCCATGTTACTCGGCCTCCTGGGCAAGCGTGGCGGTGACGGCGTCCTGGGAAATGTCGAGACCGCACGCGCGAACCTGCTCGACCGTCTGCGCGAAGACGTCCTCGATGGAAGCGGTGGCGTCGATGAGCTTCACGCGATCTGGCTCCTCGGCGGCAATGGCACTAAATCCCTGGTAAACGCGCTCCTGGAACGCCATGCCCTTGGCCTCCATGCGGTCGACCGCACCACGGGCGGACATGCGCAGCGCCGCCTGCTCGGGCGTGATGTGATAGACGAGCGTGAGCGCCGGGTGCGTCCCCGCGACAGCAAGGTTGTTGGCGTCGCGTACCATCTGGCGATCGAGGCCGTCGGCAAACGCCTGGTAGCAGGTCGTGGAATCATAGAAGCGGTCACACAGGACCACCTTGCCGGCCGCAAGGGCGGGAGCTATGACCTCGTGCACCAGCTGGGCGCGTGCGGCCTCGTAGAGCAGCAGCTCGCAGGTATCCCCCATCGCCGTATTGGCGGGGTCGAGCAGCAGGGCACGAATCTTTTCACTAATGGCGGTGCCGCCCGGCTCACGCAGGGTCACGACCTGGTAGCCAGCGAGCTCGAGCGCACGGGCCAGCAGGCGCGCCTGCGTGGACTTACCGGCACCATCGACGCCCTCGAGCGTGATAAAGCTATGTTGAGCGGGCTCAAAAGCCATGGGCGCAGCCCCTTCCTACAAGGCGCGTAAATGCAGATATATCAACCAAATCATGATACCCCAGGGGCAGGCGCACCCCAAATCCAACCTAGTCATTGGGGACGTTCTTAATTGACTGGTCGTTTAAGAACGTCCCCAATGACTACCCAATGACTAAAGGTGCCTTTCCAAAGTTGCGGTGAAATAGGGACTGATTGAAGCTCTAAGACCGCCAAACAGTCCCTATTTCACCGCAACTTATGATGGGGAATTTTGGATGCTGGTATAATCGTCGGATGGCATTGAAATGTGGCGAAAGGAGTGGCAATGTCTCGGTATTGCGCCTCGTGCGGCAAGCTTCTTGCAGATAATGCCAAGTTCTGCACCTCGTGCGGTGCACCCGTTGAGCAAACAGCCGCGAGCGATAGCCAGCCCGCTTTTGAGCAGACCGGGCCCCTTGATACGCCGCAAGCCAAGGCGGACGATCCCCTCGCTTATCGCCCCGACCCCGCCGCAAGCCCCGCGGCCGTCGAGACCACGCAGTGCATACCCGTCGCGAGCGGCTCGCCCCAACAGCAGCCGGCTCCCGCATACACGCCTGCTTCGCCACAGACCCCCGCTCCCAAAAAGAGCGGCACCGGGGCGCTTGTCGCCGTCATCGTTGCGCTGGCGGCAATCATCATCGCCCTGGTCATCTTCTTTGTGATCAAACCGTTCGACAACTCCGCCACGCAGACGACTGCCGAGGTTACCAAGCTGCACCACGATGTTGACGATGATGACCTCAAGCCTCTCGGCGACCCCAATAGCCTTTACGACGATGACGATGACGACGAGGTTGGCGGCGAAGCAACCCTCTCCGAGCAGGACATCTACCGTCGCCTGAGCGAATACTACGACCTGCTCGAGGACCTCGATAGCCAAGTCCGCGCCTGCGCGCAGGCCTTCAATGGTAGCTATCTGGAAGAAGATCGCACCACCCGTCAAAATCTCGCCGACGTCGCCGAGCGCACGGAGGAGACCATCGAGCAGTATTACGATATCGTCGAGGACCTGGACGTCCCCATGAGCTCCAAGAACTACCACTCCTGGAAAGACATCATTGCCCTGTATGACGACCTTGATCACCGCATCGACGCGATCTGCGATGCCTGGGAGATCAGTCTAAAGTACGCAAAGCCCTCGGACCATAAGGACGAAATCGTGGCGCCGCTGGCACGCGACAACGAGCCGGGAACCAGCAGCAACAAGTATCGCTTGGACTTTGAGGACCGCTATCCCAGCGCCAAACCCGTTGAGGTGAACTAGCGTTTTGTCGTTCCCGAGCTGGCAGTTAGGGACGTTCTCAGACTGCCGGCAGAAAAGGAACGTCCCCAACTGCCGAACTTTCGAACAAAAAAACGGGCGAGGATCATGGGACCCTCGCCCGTTTTTGTTTTGGGCAATGTTTCGGCTGCGCCGCTACTTACTGGCGGCCGCCTTCTTTGTGGTCGTCTTTTTCGCGGCAGCCTTCTTGGCAGTCGTCTTTTTCGCCGTGGTCTTCTTCGCCGTACTCGCCTTGGTCGTCGTCTTGCGGCCGCGGGCGGGCTTCTTCTCCTTGGTCGGGCAGTCCATGTTGACGCAGATACGCCACGGACCGCGCGCCGTGTTGACCACCACGATGGGAGCGCCGCACTCGGGGCAGGTCTCGCCCGTCGCCTCGAGTTTGCCACGCGCCGGCAGCGGATAGCTCACGCCGCAATCGTCATAGTTGGTGCAGCGGATAAAGCGCTTGCCGCTCTTCTCGCTCTTGTGCGCAATCAGATCGCCATGGCGTCCGGCCTCGGCGCACACCTTGCACTCGCCCACCTTAAGGTCGGGCTCGTAATTGGTGGGACACGTGGGGTTCACGCAGATCTCGAAAGCCTTCTGGCGGAACGGCTGGCACTTAATGCGCGGTGCGCCGCATTCGGGACACACGGCAGCCTCGCCCTCGAGCGGACTCACCTTGACGCCGCTCGGCACCGGATAGGTCACGTCGCAGTCGGGCCAGCCCATGCAGCCGATAAAGCTGCCGCGGGTCTTGGCGCTCGTCTTCATAACCAGATCCTTGCCGCACTTGGGACAAGCGCCCACGCGCGCATCGGCCGTGACGGCATCGCTGATGGCGTCGCCCAGCTCCTGCGTATGCTTGAGCAGCTCATCGAGCACGCCGGCCAGCAGCGCGCGCGAGTGCGTCACGACATGCTCTTCGGTATCTTCGCCGCGCTCCACGCGGGTCATGTCGCCGTCGAGCTCGCTGGTCATATCGGGGCTCGTGATACGCGGGGCAAACTGCGACAGTGCATCGATGATGGCGATACCCAGCTGACTCGGCTCCACGGGATCGTTTTTGAGGTAGCGCACGGCGTACAGGCGCTCGATGATGCTCGCGCGCGTGGACTTGGTGCCCAGGCCGCGCTTTTCCATCTCCTGCACGAGCTTGCCCTGGCTGTAGCGTGCGGGCGGCTCGGTCTGCTTGGCCTCGAGCTTAATGTCGAATACGTCGACCATGTCGCCCTGCTCCAGCGGCGGCATCTGCTCGTCGCGCTTGAGTCCGTACGGGTATACCTCGCGGAAACCCGGGGTCACGAGCACATCGCCCGAAGCCACGAACGGCTCGCCGTTCACGTCGAGCTCGAGCTTGGTGTTCTCGATGGTGGCGGGGCCCATAAGCGTCGCCAGGAAGCGACGAGCGATGAGGTCGTAGAGCTTGCGCTGGCCACCGTCGAGCGTGGACGGATCTCCCTCGCCCGTGGGGTAGATAGGCGGGTGGTCGGTGGTCTCGACCTTGCCGCGCGTGGGCCTCATGGGACCGGCGAGCACCTTTTTGCATACGGGCGCCAGCGCCGGGTTAATCTTTGCCAGATCGCTCACCACGGCGCCCAGATCGAGCGTCGCGGGGTACACGGTGTTATCGACGCGCGGATAGCTGATAAGACCCGCCATGTAGAGGGACTCGGCGATGCGCATGGTGCGTGCGGGCGAGATGCCCTCGGCCGCAGCGGCAGCCTGCAGCGAGGTGGTCGCAAACGGCGTGGGCGGCTGCTGCTTGCGCGAGCGCTTGGTCACCGCGGCGACGGTTGCCGTCTTGGCACCGTCAACGTGACCGTACGCCATCTCGGCAGCATCCTTGTCGGTAAAGCGCGCCGTCTTGTGCGCGATCTTAAAGCGGTCGTCCTCGGCAGCAGCCTGCGCGGCAGCCATGCCGCGGATCTGCCAGTAGTCCTCGGGCACAAACGCCATGCGCTCGCGCTCGCGCTCGACCACCAGGGCGAGCGTCGGGGTCTGCACGCGGCCGGCAGAACGCACGTTGCCAAAGCCGCCAAACTTGGCGAGCGTCAGGTAGCGCGTGAGCACCGCACCCCAAATGAGGTCGATGTGCTGACGGCTCTCGCCGGCATCGGCCAGGTTCTGGTCGAGCGAGACGAGGTTATCAAAGGCCTGCGTGATCTCGGCCTTGGTAAACGAAGAATACTGGGCGCGGGCAACCGGCAAGTCGGGCGCAACCTCGCGCACCTTGTTGAGGGCGTCCGAACCAATCAGCTCGCCCTCGCGATCGAAGTCCGTGGCGATGATGACACTGTCGGACTTCTTGGCAAGGTTCTTGAGCGAGCGAATGAGTTCTTTCTCGGCCGGCAGCTTGATAACGGGCGCCCAGGTAAGGTAGGGCAGGCTCTCGAGCTTCCAGCCTTTGATGGAGATACCGTCGGCAAGGAACGGTTTGCGCTTGGTGTCATAGGGCGGACGCGCCAGGCCATCGGGTATGTCGGCCGGCAGCATCTCGCCGTCCTCGGTGACCGAATACCAACCCAGCTTTTTATCGAACAGCACGCTGTCGCAAAAATCGGGCGCAAGGATGTGACCGGCAAGGCCGATTGTCACGCACTCCTCGCCCTTCCACTCAAAACGGTAGATGGCGGTGTTGTACACCTTGTCCTTTTTGGGCTTGCCCGTGGAAAGACGCTCGGCAATCTGACGCGCGGCGTCGTTTTTCTCGGCGATGATGAGCTTCAAAAGAGGCTCCTATCTCGTGTGTCTGCGGCTGCGCCCGCACGTACGACGGCCGACTTACGCCCTTGTTTGTTCGATCTGCCCGATGAGCCAATCGCACCAGGCATCCATGCCCTCGCCCTTGCGTGCGCTCACGGCAAACCGCGGCGCCTGCGGATTGAGGTCATCGAGTGTCTTAGTATACCTATCCATGTCAAAATCGAAAGCCGGGGCCACATCGACCTTGTTGAGCAGCTGTGCGCCAGCGTGCTGGAAGATGCCCGGGTACTTAATGGGCTTGTCGTCGCCCTCGGGCACCGAGAGAATCATGATGGACAGGTTCTCGCCCAGGTCAAAGTCGACCGGACAGACCAGATTGCCCACGTTTTCGATAAAGATAACATCGATGTTTTGAAGGCCCACTGCCTGGTCGAACGCGTCAACGGCCTCCATGATCATGTTGCCCTCGAGGTGGCACAGACCGCCCGTGTTGATCTGAATGGCGGGCATGCCGGCTTCCTTCATGGTGATGGCGTCGACATCCGAGGCGATATCGCCCTCGATGACGGCACAGCGCAGGCCGGCTTTGTCGCGCAGGCGCTCGTTGGTGCCCAGAATCGTGGTGGTCTTACCAGAGCCGGGACTCGACAGCACATTGATCACATAGGTGCCTGTCTCTTTGAATCGCTGACGCAGCTGATCTGCCAGGCGCTCATTGCGCGACAGAATTGGCGATGCGATATCAATAGTTTTCTCGGCCATACTCGGCACTCCTTACTTCTACCATTTATACCCCGTCCTCAAATGGCAGGCTGGTTAATTGTCGGGGGTTTCAATCTCGATGCTGGCGATGTCGAGCTCGCGGCCGTGCAGCAGGCGCACGTTGGTGCCGCCACACTGAGGACAGCGGCAATGGAAGCGGTCGTGCTCAAAGACCTCGCGGCAGTCCAGGCACTCGCTTTGTGGATGGACTTCCTCCACGGCAAGCTCGCAGCCGCGCGTGAGCATGTCCTCGTCGCGAAACGTCTCCCACGCAAAGTCGAGCGCCTCACGCACAACTTCGGTCATATCCCCAATGCGCAGCGTTACCAAAACAGCGCGCGAGGCCCCCGCCCCACGCGCCGCGCGAATCACTGTATCGAGTATGCCGTTGACAATGCCAACCTCGTGCATACGGATTTACTCCTCGTCGTCCTCGTCGTCGTTCGAGAACAGATCCAGACGGCTCACAAACAAGCCTTCCTTGCCATCGCGCGCGGTAATGACCACGCGGGCGATGGCGAGCGAAATCTCGTAGAGCGAGAGCAGGGCGCCATACATGAGACCCAGCGTAACGGGCGAGCCGTCGGGCGTAATCACAGCCGAGCCCGCAAGCAGGCCAACGTATACGTAACGCCAGGCACCGCGGAAGGCCGCATAGGACACGATATGGAAGACAGACAGGTAGAAGATGATGAGCGGCAGCTCAAACGCCACACCAAAGCCGATCATAAAGAGCAGCTCCATGTTGACGTAGTTCTCCAGATCGGGCAGCGCCGTAGCGACGGCCGAGGTTTCGCCGATGAGCCACTCAAAGCCCGCAGGGATGATGATAAAGTAGCAAAAGATTGCGCCCAGGAAGAACAGCACCGTCGAGGCGAGCACCGTGGGCACAACCCACTTGCGCTCGTTGGGGCGAAGCGCCGGCAGGAAAAACGCCAGAATCTGCCAAATGATCATAGGCGTGCACATGACAACGGCCATCTTGAGGGCCAGCGAAAAGCGCAGACCAAAGCCGCCGAGCGTGGTGGTGATGTAGAACTTACCGTCCGGCACAAAGGAGCGGATGGGGTCTTCCAGGATGTCGAGCACCACGGGCGTGGCGAAATACAGCACGATGGCGGCGGCAAAGACTGACACGACCACGATGGTCAGGCGGCGACGGAGCTCACCCAGATGATCGAAGAGCGGCATGCGCGCAGGTCCGATAGGCATTACTCATCGCCTCCCTTCGGGGCATGGGCGGCAGCGGCGTCGTCCTCGGCCTCGAGCTCGCGAGCGAGCTGGTCGACGACGGCCTTGCGCTTGCGGGGACGACGGGCGTAGAGGTCAGCCGTCGTGGGCTCTGCCGGCTCGGGCTCGGGCTCCGGCTCTGCAGCAGGCTCGGGCTCGACGGCGGCAGCGGCAGACTCGGCGCCCTCAGCCTCACCAGCAGCACCTTCGTCCTCGGCAGCACCCTCACTCGCGGCCTTCTCGGCGGCAAGGCGGGCACGGCGCTCGGCAAAGGTCTCCTTCTTTGCGGGCGCGGCCGTCTCGACGGCATCCTCGTCCGCATCGGAATCGTCATCGACGGCAGCCTTCTTGGGCTTGACCGGAGCCGAAGCGGCCTCGCTTACCGGATCGATAATCTCGGACTGAACAACAGCCGTCATCTTTTCCTGCGTCTCGCGGAACTGACGGATGGCACGGCCGATCGTGCGGCCCATCTGCGGGAGCTTATCCGGGCCAAACAGCAAAAAGCCGAAGACCACGATGATCGCGAGCTCACCCTCTCCAATACCAAACACACATACCTCCAAGGCTCGATGTGAGTCGAGCCCGCACCGCGCCATTCGGCCGGAACTCGTCTATTCATTCGGTCAAGTATAGCGCCCGGACGTCAAAACATCCGAGCGCATCACAAACATATACCAAACGGCACGCCCTTTTTGGGGCAGGGCTTATGCCGCCGTAATTGAAATCTCCTGGTCGACACCCAGCAACTGAACCACGCGCATCACCGGGGGCTGCACGTTGACGCAGCCAAACCGCTTGCCGTGATCGGCTGCGTGGTGCGCGGCGCCCACAAGTACGCCAATACCTGTCGAGTCGATATAGCTCACCTGGGCAAAGTCGAGCTCAACGGCCTCGGTGGGCTGCTCGAGCGCCAAGTCGATGGCGTTACGCAAGCTGTCGGCGTTAGAGATATCAATCTCACCGGTCACCCTGATGGTGTAGAGCTCCGGCGTGGGGTTGGTGGAAATACCCAAATCCATGTATACGCTCCTTTGCGTATCGAGAGTGCGGATGGTACTGGACGCGGATTTGCGGGGCCCTACGCGTTAGGCGCGCTCGGCACGAGCAAGCTCGGCAGCGACAAGCTTGACGGCCAGCACCAGCACGTCGAGTGCGGCCTCCAGGTCCTCGACCGTGGGATAACTCGGCGCGATGCGGATGTTGGTGTCGCGCGGATCCTTGCCATAAGGCCAGGTGGCACCTGCCGGCGTGAGCTTGACACCCAGGTCGGCGCAAAGCGCGGCGACCTTTTGGGCCGAGCCCTCGGGGCCATCAAAGCTCACAAAGTAGCCGCCGCGGGGATGCGTCCAAGTAGCGCAACCCGTATCGCCCAGGCCCTCAGTGAGCTTGCGCTCGACGGCCTCAAAGCGCGGACGCAAGAACTCGGCATGCTTTTTCATGTGCTCCTTGACCGCCTCGATGGTGGGAAGGAAGCGCACGTGGCGTAGCTGGTTGAGCTTGTCGGCGCTGATAAGACCGGCCTTCAGGCGCTTGGAGAACTCCGCGATGACCGCGGGACTCGCACCGATAAAGCCGATGCCCGCGCCCGGGAAGGTGATCTTGGACGTCGAGGCGAATGCCACCACGCGGTCCTCGGTACCCGCCGCGCGGGCAAGATCGAAGATGTTGGCGAGCTCGTCGGTCTCGTCGTACAGGTCGTGCACGCAGTAGGCGTTGTCCCAAAAGATGCGAAAATCGGGCGCGGCCGTGGGCATCTCGACCAAGCGGCGCACGGTGTCCTCGCTAAAGGTGATGCCCGTGGGGTTGGAATACTTGGGCACGCACCAGATGCCCTTGATGGAGTCGTCGGCGGCAACCAGGCGCTCTACCTCGTCCATGTCGGGGCCGCTGCCGGTCATCGCGACGGGGACGTTCTCGATACCCAGGTCGGCGGTGATGCCAAAATGACGGTCGTAGCCGGGAACCGGGCACAGGAACTTGACCTTCTTACCGTCGTGCGCGGCCTCATAAGCCTCCCAAGGCTCGCTGCCGCACGAGCCGCAGCGCCAGAACATACCGGCGATATCGTGCTCGATCAAAAGGCTCGACGAACCCAGTACGAGCGTCTGATCGGCGGGGCAACCCAGGAACTCCCCCGCCAGCTTGCGTGCCGAGGGGATGCCCTCAAAGCAGCCGTAGTTGGAGCAGTCGACGTTACCGTCGTGCAGATCGGCGTCGGCATTGAGGATATCGAGCATGGGGCGCGAGATGTCCACCTGGGAGGGCGACGGCTTGCCGCGCGCCATGTCGAGCGCCAGGCCCTTGGCCTTGACCTCGTCAACCTCGGCTTTGAGCGCCTCGATGGCGGCATCGAGTTCGGTGGTTTCCATCTTCTGGTAGATCGTCTGCATGGGTGCGACCTTTCGCAAAGCGGGACGTTGCAGTTTGTCTAAGTATAGACCGCTACCGCCGCAACGGTATGAAGCCGTGATAGATTAAGTCCATCGCAATGAATTACGATATCCACCGTATGACCCGTATAGCCGCATGGCACATCCAAGGAGGCAGTATGGAATACGGCTCTTTTCAAGCCGAGGAGTTCGGAGACCTGCAGCGTCTGGTCGACGGCTTGTTTTATGACCGTAAGGCCATTGACCGCCTGGATCTAATCGTTCAGGCGGAGATCTTGGACCTGGCGCCCGATCTCATGGAAATCGTGAATCTTTTGCCGCCCGGCCACTACGACCGCCAATCGCTTTGCGACCAGCTTAACTCGGCCCTTGCCGCCCATGGCTGGGGCGCCGTCTACGGCACCGTGGAATAAAAATGGCAAATAAATGAAATGCCGTTTGTGACAGTGCTCACAAACGGCATTTTTTCACACGAGGGCATCCGGGGCATGTCCGGCCCCGGTTTTCGCGCTCCTACTCGTCCTTGGGCGAAGGATGCTTGCAGACCACGCTCATGTAGATCATGCCCAGCACGGCCGCGGTAACAGAACCGGCAAGAATGGCGGCCTTGGCGGCCAGAACCTCGAACTGGGCCGTCGGGAAGGCGAGGCCGCTGATGAGGATCGACATGGTAAAGCCGATGCCACCCAAAATGCCCACGCCGGCGATCATATGCCAGTTAACGTTATGAGGCAGCTCGCAAGCCTTAAGCTTGACCAGGGCAAACGTCACGCCAAAGATACCGATCGGCTTACCCAGCAGCATGCCAAAGTACACGCCGAGGGTCACCGGGTCGGTAAGCAGCACGCTCATGTCCACGCCCACAAGGCGAACCTGCGCGTTGACAAACGCAAAGATCGGCAGGATCACAAAGTTGACCGGCGTGGAGATCAGGCGCTCCATGCGGATGAGCGGCGGGGTCACACGGTGCATGACACGCTCGACCTTGGTGGTCGAAAGGGTAAAGTCGTGCTGGCCCAGGATGTGCGCCTCGTCGTCGTAACGGTCGTCGAGCAACGGCAGGTACTCGCCTAGCCAATCGGTAAGGCTATCGAGCTTAACACCGCACTTGGCCGGGATGGTGAAGGCCAGGATGACACCGGCAAGCGTGGCGTGCACGCCGCTCTTAAACATGCAAAACCACAGCAGCAGACCAAGCACCGAGTACGGGGCAAGGCGATAATGCTGAGTCTTGTTGAGCCACACAAGTGCGCAGGTCACAACTGCAGCGGCACCCAGCCAAAACGGACTGGGGCTCTGGCCGTAGAAAATGGCGATGGCGGCGATGGAGATGAGGTCGTCGGCGATGGCGAGCGTCGAGAAGAACACGCGCACGCCGTTGGGCACGCGATTGCCCAAAAGCGACAGCACGCCCAACGCAAAGGCAATATCGGTTGCCATGGGGATGGCCCAACCGTTGCGGGCGCCGGCATGGTTAAAGATCAGGTAGATGCAGGCGGGAACGACGACGCCGCCCACGGCTGCCAGCATGGGAAGCATGGCCTGACGCGGATTCTTGAGCTCGCCGACCGTCATCTCGTACTTAAGCTCAATACCCACCAACAAAAAGAAGATCGCCATGAGAAAGTCGTTGACGAAAAGCTCGACGGTGAGGCCAGCCGTAAGGTTGCCCAGACCCACATACAGCGGGGTCTCCAAAAAGTGATGGATAGCCTCGTAGACATCGGTGTTGGCGCAGATAACGGCGGCGATGGCGGCGATGACCATGACGGCGGCGGAAATCGTGCCGTTCTCGGCGATGCGCTCCCAGATGTCATGACGTTCAAAGCGTTTGCGCTCACGAACGTTGAACAGCTGCTCAGTTGCTGCCATGGGCGGCTCCTTTCACGGGAAAGCTCCCGTCTTAAAAAAGCACGGCCCGCCCAAGTGGCGGCACCGCGCTCCAACGTATTACGCTTGCATCTAGCCTACCCTGCACGACAAGCACGCAGGCGTGGCCGAAAAGCGGAACCACAGGTTGAACATTATTTGCCCAACGGTACGGGCGCCCCTGTCCAATAGAGGACGCGGTCCCGCGCACAAAAAACGACCGGAGCGCGGGGCGTCCGCGGTCCGGTCGTAGCAGGTTACAAAACCTAGCAGGCGGCCATGATGGGGGCAGCGACCTGCTTCTTACGGGAGAGGACGCCCGGCATCCAGACGCCGTCGTGCTCGTCGGCAATGCCCAGGCCCTTCTGAGCGGCCTCGGTCTCGCCCTCGAGCAGGACCTGCGAGCCCTCCTCCATGATGTCGGTGATGCACAGGACGATGCCGTCGGCACCCTTCTCGGCGGCGTAGGCGCGCATGGCCTCGCGGATCTCGTCGATCATGCCGAGCGCACGGCTCTTGTCGACGGTCTCGTACTGGCCGATGAGCAGCTTCTTGCCGGCGGGCTCGAACATCTTGATGTCGTTGCCGACCATCTCGGCTGCGGTGAAGGAGCCGGACGGACGGGTGAGGAAGACCTCCATGCCAAACTTGACCGGGTCGACACCCACCTGCTCGCCGAGCTTGGCGGCGACGGCGCGGTCGACATCGGTGGTGGTGGGGCTCTTGAGCATGAGCGTGTCGGTCATCATGGCCGAGAGCAGTAGCTTGGCCTGAACGTCGGAAAGCTCAACGCCGAGCACGCCGGCGAGCTTAGTGACGATGGTGCAGCTGGAACCCCAGGGCAGGCAGATGTAGTGCAGCGGGCCGGCGGTCTCAAAGTCGCCGATGCGGTGATGGTCAACGACGCCAAAGACCGTGGCGTCCTTAAGGCCGGCGACGGACTGGGCGGACTCGTTATGGTCGGTGAGAACGACAAGCTGGCCGGCCTCGACGGACTCAATCATGCGGGGCTCGGCAATGCCGGCGTCTGCGAGCAGCTTGGCGGACTCTGCCGGAAGCTGACCAAGAGCGCAGACCTCATAGGTGTTGCCGGCATACTCAACCTGGTTGAGCAGCTGAGACAGAACGACGGCGCTCATGATGGCGTCGTTATCGGGGTTCTGGTGACCAAAGACAAGAACGTTTGCCATGGGTATCCTCCACTTGGTATGTGTAATTAGACGTAGCTATGGTAGCACGCTGGCAGCTGGCCTTTGGGGACGGAAGGGCCACGGCATATTTTGTGGCAGGTATGGGGGCCAAGGCTGTCCCTTTTGCACCATGTTGGTGCAAAGTAACCTGGCCCCCTTGCACCAGCTATTTACCGGCAGCGCGCAGGGCTACGTAGGCAGAACCGATGATGCCGGCGTCGTTTCCGAGCGAGGCAACCTTAATGGGCGTCTCGCGCGAGGCGGAAAGCGCGTAGCGCTGGAAGTACTCGCGAACCTTATCGAGGTAGACATCGGCCGAGGCGGAGGCGCCGCCGCCGATCAGGAACATCTCGGGATCGACCACGTTGGCAATAAGCGCCAGGGCACGGCCGAGATAGTCGGCCATGGTATCGGCCGCGGCCAGCGCGAGCTTATCACCCTCGCGGCAGGCTTGGAACACGTCCTTGGAATCGGAGGGGCCGGTGAGCTCGATGGGCTCGACGCCCGCCTTCTTGCACTCGGCAAGGTAGTTGCTCACCACGCCGGTGGCGCTGGAATACTGCTCCAGGTGGCCATGGCCGCCGCAGCCGCAAGTGCGCTCCTCAGCCGGATTCAGGCACATATGGCCAATCTCGCCGCCAGCGCCCACAACACCCGACACCACATCGCCGTTGACGATAACGCCGCCGCCCACGCCGGTACCGATGGTGACCATCACCACATTCTGCACGTCCTTGGCAGAACCGAGCCAAGCCTCGCCCATGGCAGCGGCGTTGGCATCGTTCTCGTACTTAACGACCGCATCGGGGCAGTGCTCCTGAATGGCGATCTTCAACTCGGGCAGGTTAATGGCAATGTTGGCCTTGACCTTGGCATCGCCCGCTGCCGGAATGGGGCACGGAACAGCAAGGCCAATGCCCGCCACAAAGGCGCGCGGAATCTGTGCCTTGGCGACCACCTGGTCGATAGCCTCGGTCACCGCGGCAAAGCCCGCAGCGTCAACGATGGGAGGCGTGGGCACGCTGACCTTCGCAAGCAGGTTGCCATCCCCGTCGAACAGGCCCTCCTTAACCGAAGTGCCGCCGACGTCGATGCCGATGTAGTACTGCTTAGGTTCCATAGGGGCCCGCCTTTCTCGTTTAAACATTGTCTGTATGGTACCGCTCCCAAGGCAAAAACCTACCAAAAAGGGACAGGTTTGTTTTGGTAGGTTTTATCTGAGGAAATGCAGAATACAGGATTCGGTTCGCTGGGTGCTAAATCGGTTCGGCCCCGTCCTCGGACCGATTAGATTTCTCAACACGACATTATTCGAATGTATATTTATTTAGAGCGCTTTTATTTTTAGCGCAAAGCGACTTTTAGTAATATATCTATCGAACTTTTCAATGACTCAATAGGGATACTTAGGTGTTGAGTATACTTTCTTTTATACTCAATCAAGTTGGAAAGGAGGTTCCATGATTCCCAAATACGAGGCGATAGCTGCAGATATTCGTCGAAGTATTGAGGATGGCGCTCTTAAACCAGGCGACAAGCTTCCCACCGTCGTTGAGTTCTGCGAGCTCTATAGCGTTTCCAAAATCACTGTCAAACGAGCTATCGAGCAAATCACCGAGGAAGGTCTTGTTACCAGCCGTCGTGGATCGGGTACCTACGTTAAGGACACGGCGGGGCTTCCCGGCCAAGCGTTTTTCCAGGGCAAAAACGACCGTGCCCAGGGCTTTTCGTATGAGCACCGCGGGGAGAAGGTGACCTCGGTAGTCTACGACTTCTCGATTGTTAATCCACCAGCGGACATCGCAGCCCAGCTGGGAATTGCCGAGGATGACTTTGCCTATCACATCGTGCGCGTGCGTCAGGCCGATGAGAAGCCCATCGTTATCGAGTACACCTACATGCCCCTCGAGCTGATTCCGGGCCTTAAAAAGAAGGACCTGTACGGATCGGTCTACCGCTTTGTCCGCGAGCAATGTGGGCTGAAGATCTCGAGCTTCCACCGTACCATTCGCGCCGTGGCAGCAACCGAGGAAGAAGCCGAGCGCCTGGACACCAAACCTGGCTCTCCCCTACTCGAGCTCAACCAGATTGGCTTTTTGGACAGCGGCGCGGCCTTTGAGTATTCGGTCTCGCGCAACGTTGGCGACCGCTTTGAGTTGCACAACGTAACGTTGGCATAGGTTTTTGTAGTCATGCGGGCGCTCGTTTTGAGCTGTTTGTGCAACGCCCGCGCAACACAATGGGGTATGAATATGTCCGATTTGATTAAACTGACGCCGATCTTCCACGAGAAGATCTGGGGCGGCCGCCAGCTCGAAACCGTATTTGGCTACGACATTCCCGATGGACCCATCGGTGAGTGTTGGGCCATCTCGGCCCACCCCAACGGCGACTGCCAGATTGCGGAGGGCCCGTATGCCGGCCACACGCTGTCGTGGCTGTGGGCCGAGCACCGCGAGCTCTTTGGCAGGTGCGAGGGCAAGGAGTTCCCGCTGCTCGTTAAGATTCTGGACGCCAAGGACGACCTTTCGATCCAGATTCATCCCAACGACGAGTACGCCGCCAAGCACGAGAACGGCAGCCTGGGCAAAACCGAGTGCTGGTATGTGCTGGACTGCGAGCCCGGCGCCACGATCATCGTCGGCCAGCGCGCGCATGACCGCGCCGAGGCCGCACAGATGATCGAGGGGGGCCGTTGGGACGACATGCTCAACGTGCTGCCGATCCACAAGGGCGACTTTTTCCAGATTGATTCCGGTACCGTACACGCCATCAAGACCGGTACGCTCATTTTGGAGACGCAGCAGTCAAGCGACGTGACATATCGCCTGTACGACTACGACCGTCCCGGCACCGACGGCAAACTGCGTCCGCTGCACATTGAGCAGAGCCTCGATTGCATCGATTTTGATGCTCAGGCTCCGACCGGCGGCACGGTGGTCGCGCCCGAGGTGAACGGCGTAACCGAGCTCGAGTCTAACTCCTGCTACACTGTCGATCGCGTGCGCGTCGACGGCAGCAAGACCTTGGAGCAGCGCTGGCCCTTCATGTGCCTGTCGGTCATCGACGGCGAAGGCACCGTCTGCGGCGACCCCGTCCACAAGGGAAGTCACCTGCTGGCACCCAGCACCGTCAGCTCCATCGACCTCGAAGGCCAGATGGAACTGATCGTCTCGCACCTGTAAGTTACCGGTCCCCGAGCGCTCGCCGGGATGGGGCGCGGGGTTTGGTCGCCTGCTCGGACAGTCCTGCTCGCACGGAGAGCACATTAAGTGCTCTCCGGCTCGTGCGGAACTCGCGATCGACCAAACCCCGCGCCCCATCCCGGCGAGCCTCTGGCTAGTAACGACAATCAAAAAGCAACAAGGGGCTCTTCCGTTCATCAACGGAGGAGCCCCTGCTATACATAACGACTCAAGGTGCCTATAGGTAGACCTTTTCGAGAAACGATAGCGTGTCCTGAAGCCGCGCCCTTTCCTTACGGTTGGTCTGCCGATTTACATACAAAGCAAAGTCCGTAAGAAAATCCTCCGCATCAACCCTCATTTGCCCCGTTAGCTCCAAACGCGCCGAAGGCGACAACAAGTCAGCAAGTCGAGCAACATCCGAACGGTGCTTCCGCCGATCAATGTTGTTGCAACGACGTCCCTCTTCATAACTTCTGTTGATATCAATGTGCGCACGCATCTTGAGGGGAATGATATGGAGTGCATCGAGCAACGTAATGCCTTCTACGTTCGTTGCGTTGTCGCGAATAAATTCGTAGTAGCCATCGTCGAGGATAATTGCCGAGAGACTTGCTACGGCCCCGTCAAAGGAAAGAGGTGCCACTTCGCCCGTTTCATCTTCGAGCACAAAATCAGGATGTCGGGCAAATAGCTCAATTTGACCGGGATAGTCTAGGGCCCGCTTCGATCCTTTGGGCAAGCAGAACCGATAGTAAGTACACTTTCCATCGCCGACCTTTCCAATCTCGTATCCAGCTGCTTTGATAAATGCCCACAATGCAGTGGCAAATTCAACGCCTTCCCCATCAGCAATTACGACGACATCCAAGTCTTCGGTAGCCCTGAATGAATCACCTTCGCTGTCAAATAGAACGCTGCAGGCCCCTCCACCAATAAGGACGTAACCACCTTTGCAGCCGCTCATGGCATCGGCAAATCGCTCTATTCCCCTCACTTTTGACATATCGTCCTCCTGAGCTGTTCGACCGCATCGAGCAGACGATCTTCTTTGTAATCTGCTTTTGCGCAAGCAACGTATAAGGAAAACGGGTCGACACACTGCAAACCCGACGTGTCAAAACTAATATCGGACGGCTCGTCCACGGGATACGACCAGACCTCAATCTCGACAGCAGCCGGTTCGTACCACTGGGCCTCCAGCCATCTGTCACCCATGTGCTCTTTTAGGTCCTCTAGCTGATTCTTTTCGAGAGCAATGGTTGGAGCAGAGTCTTTATGAGCAAGGTCGGACATATAGCTAAGGGCAGACACACCGGAAAGCAGCGCGTCAACGGCACGTAGCTCTGTTCTCTCGATAACCTTCTTGAGCCGGATTCGCTCTAAAACTGGTGTGCGAAGATAGTCCTCAAACCCATCCAGCAGCGTCTCGGTCGACAACCCGACATCGCACAATATACGCTTTTTGCCGTCCCGCATAATCAACCCAGGAGCTATAGCGGCGATTTCCGAAAGATAGCCGCTGACGCTTGCCGCGCTTTTGCCACACAGACGCGCCAGGTCGCCGGCGGAGCAGTCAACCCATCGTCCCGCGATGAGATTTAGGACGATTCGTTGAGATTGGGGCGAAAGCGGAGCAGCGGGAGACGCACCCAGCACCTCACCGGAAATAACGGCTCCGATAAACGGCAGAAACGCATTTCGCTCATCTCGGATATATGCGATCCCCTCCGAAGAAAGCGCGTGCATAAAACCTAAATCCATAGCATCCCAGCAAATTGCTACCGGACGAGCATCTATCTTGCGCACTGCATTGACGAGATTTCGCGCCGAAATGACACTGGGCGGTTCTTTTGGTTCCGCAACAATAAAACGGCCCTGCTCAGACATGCCAAGCCGTGCCAAGCGAAGCGAATACCGCTCGAGATACATGCGAGGAATCTGCATCTCAACTGGCTCTGAATCGATGGCGAGCTCTAAAGAGAAGAGTCTTTTAGGGAGACAATTTAGCAGCATGTCCACTCACCATTTTCATTTCAGTTACATTTTAGTATCTATCTAAAATTATACTGAATCGTATAAAACGCTCAATCCCCAAAGTCATAAGAAACAATCCGAAACGTAATAAGGGGCTCTCCCGTCCATGTACGGAAGAGCCCCTACTCGTATCTATCTATCAGCCCACCCGGCTCTCCAGATCAAAAAGCGAACGAGCAGAGCGAGGTTCGAAAGCTGCAGGCTAAAACGTCACAAGGAAGAGGGCGCGCCGGGGGCTTTGGTCGATCGCGAGTTCCGCACGAGCCGGAGAGCACTTAATGTGCTCTCCGTGCGAGCAGGACTGTCCGAGCAGGCGACCAAAGCCCCCGGCGCGCCCGGCCAACCTCGCAGTTAGGCATTCAGCTTAACAATCGGAGCGAAGCCTTTCATTAGCTTTTTGGTCTGGCCGGTCTTTTCGAATTGGACCTCGATCATGTCTCCAGCGACCGAGATCACGGTACCCGTGCCAAAGGTCTTATGACTCACGGTATCGCCCGCGGCAAAGTCCTGCGACGCGCTGGCGCGATCGACCTTGCGCTCCACTGTTGGGGACACCTTGGACGACGGCTTTTTGGCTCGCGGTGCGCCCGAGCCAAAGGTCGAGGCAGCGCGACCGGCGTCGGGCGAGACCCCACGATGGCGCTCGGTCCCGTAGCTGCTGCCGCCAAAGAAATCGTCGAAGCTCGATCCGCCGCGCGAACCGGAACCGCCGGTCGAGCGCGTATGCGAACCAAACACCTTGCCGCCATACATATCCGAACCCATGCCCGAGCCAAAGGTGCCGCGACGGTCGCCGCGTTTCTCCCAGCCCGTGCCCTCAAAACCGGCAGAACCGATACCGCTAAACTCGATATCCTCAAACGGAATCTCGTTGAGAAAGCGCGAACGCGGGTTGGCGGAGGTCGAACCGTAGGTGCGACGCGTGGCCGCATAGGTCAAGAACAGGCGCTTGCGGGCACGCGTGATGGCGACGTAGGCCAGGCGACGCTCCTCCTCGAGCTTGCCCGGATCATCGCTGCCGCCAAAGTCGTGCACGTGCGGAAAGATACCCTCCTCCATGCCGGCCACGAACACCGCCGGAAACTCCAGGCCCTTGGCGGAGTGGATGGTCATCATGGTAATGGCATGCGTCTCGCCGGCCAGGGAATCCAAGTCGGAGCGCAAGGCCAGCCACTCCATGAGTGCCGGCAGCGCCTTACAGGTGAGCGGACCGTAGGTACGCTCGATCTCGCCGGCATGCACGGCACCCGCCGACAGCTCCGTCGGCGCGGCATACGCGTTGCCTGCGATGGCGGCGGCCAGGGCATCCTGCGGAGACAGCGCCGGAGCGTCCAAGCCATCGAGCGGATTGGAGCCCGCGGCGTCACGGGCGCCGACGAGCGCCTCAAACGAGGATGCCGGGACAGATGGCCCCGGTTCGGGCGCAGGCGCGCTCACCACGACGGGCTCGGGCTCGGCGCCGGCAGGCACGTCGGCAACACCGGCTGCGCGCAGCTCTTCTAGGCTCTCGAGCGTACCCTCGATATCCTCGTGCGTCTCCTCAAATTCCGCCGCAACGCCCAGAAATTCCTGGATGTTCTCGGCGCGGCTCTCAGATTCCATGGTGCCCTCGGCGCGAAACGCCTGCAGCAGGCCCGTCTTATCGACGATCATCTCGACAACGTCCTTGAGCTCGCCGTCCATGCGGCGGCCCTCGCGCACCAGTGAGACAAAGCTCGACAGGCCGTTGCGCACCTTGGCGCTAAACATGCCGGTTTCGGCGCACGCGATCTCGCAAGCCTGGAAGAACGAGCAACGGTTGTCGCGTGCCAGCTGCTCGATCTTTTGGATTGAGGTGGAGCCAATGCCGCGGCGCGGTGTGTTGATGACGCGCTTGACGCTCATCTCGTCGGCCGGGTTCACGATCATCTTGAGGTAGGCCATGACGTCGCGAATCTCGGCACGGTCGAAGAATCGAGTGCCGCCCACGATCTTGTAGGGCACGCCCGCGCGCAGAAACATATCTTCGAGAATACGCGACTGGGCGTTGGTGCGATAAAACACGGCGATGTCGTCGTAGCTCGTGCCTTTGGCATGCAGTTTCTCGATCTCACCGGCAATCCAGCGGCCCTCGTCGCGCTCGTCGCTCGCCTGGAAGGCCTGAATCTTCTCGCCATCGCCCTCGGCCGTAAACAGGCGCTTGTCCTTGCGCTGCGAGTTGTGGCGCACCACGGCGTTGGCGGCGTTTAGGATATGGCCCGTAGAGCGGTAGTTCTGCTCGAGCTTAACGGTCTTGCAGTTTTTAAAGTCCTGCTCAAAGTCCAAGATGTTGGTGATGTCGGCGCCACGCCAGCTGTAAATGGACTGGTCATCGTCGCCCACAACCATGAGGTTTTGGTACTTGGCGGCCAGAAGGTTGGCGATTTCGTACTGGACGTGGTTGGTGTCCTGATACTCGTCGACGCTAATGTAGCGGAAGCGCTCCTGGTACTTGTCGAGCACCTCGGGGCGGGTGCGCAGCAGTTCGAGTGTGCGCACGAGCAAATCGTCGAAGTCCATCGCGTTGGCGGCGCGCAGGCGGCGCTCCAGCTCCAGGTAGACCTGCGCGGCCTTTTTGTCGTTGGGGCTATCGGCGGATTTGAGCATGTCCTCGGGGCCGATCATGGCGTTTTTGGCCGAACTGATCTTGCTGCGAATCATGTTGATGGGGAACTGCTTTTGCTCGATGCCGAGCGCCTGCATAATGTCACGCACCATGCGCTTTGAGTCATCGTCATCGTAGATGGTGAACTGACCGGTGTAACCCAGCAGGTCGGCGTCCTCGCGCAGCATGCGCACGCACATGGCGTGGAAGGTGCACACCCACATGCCGCGGGTACCGCTGGGAATGAGCGCCGTCAGACGCTCGCGCATCTCGGCCGCGGCTTTGTTGGTAAACGTGATGGCAAGAACCTGCCAAGGCTTAACACCCAGGTCGCCGAGCATATGCGCGATGCGGAAGGTCAGGACGCGAGTCTTGCCCGAGCCTGCGCCGGCGAGGACCAGCAACGGGCCCTCGGTGGTCAGGACGGCCTCGCGCTGGGCGGGATTAAGGCTGTCGATGTCGATGAGCGGCTTGACGGGCTTGGGTGCCGGCGCGGGAGCGTCGTAGATGTCGAGCGGAACGAGCTCGGGCTCCGGCGCAGCGGGGGCGATGTATGCATCGAGCGGCACGGGTTCCGGCGCGGGCGGCACGGGTACCGCGGCGTTCTTTTCCCAGGGCAAGGGCTGGGTCATGGGCGACTCCTCATCTGACGGACGGCGCGCCTGCGGGCGACGCCATAGTTTGAGCCGTACCAGTATACCGAGCCGCGCGGACACCGATGCAAATCACACCACGACTCCGTGCGCCGCGCTCTGGCCGCCGCGCAGCGTCAACCAAGTTACAGACCGAGCATAGGCTCCAGAACAAAGAAGTACGCGAGCACCACGATGCCCAGAATAATGCGGTAGACGCCAAAGCACTTAAAGTCGTGACGGCGAACGAAGCCCATGAGCCACTTGATGGCAATAAGCGAAACCACAAAGGCCACGACGCAGCCCACGCCCAGAATGGCAATCTCGTTGGTGCCAAACGTACCGCCCTTAACGAAGTACTTGACCAGCTTGAGCGCGCTCGCGCCAAACATAACGGGAATGGCCAGGAAAAACGTGAACTTGGACGCCACCGAGCGCGTGCAGCCCAGCAGCAGGCCGCCGATGATGGTGGAGCCGGAACGTGATGTGCCCGGAATCAACGAAAGCACCTGGAAGCAACCGATACCCAATGCGGTCTTCCAGCTCAGGTCCTCGAGCGTGGCGATGGATCCAAAATCCAAATCCTCGTCATTGTCATTGTCTTCGGCAATATCCGCCGCAGGCGCCGCGAAGTGTGCACCGGCGGGACGCCCGCCCGCCACCACAGCACGCGAACCAAACGAATCGGCAAGAGCGGCGTTCTCGCGCTTACTCGCACGCCAGTTCTCAATCACGATAAACAACACGCCGTACACGATGAGCGCCAGCGCCACGACGGGAGCGTTATAGAAATGCTCCTCCATCCAGTCGTTGAGCGGCAGACCGATCGCCGCGGCGGGAATACAGCCAAGCACAATCTTGCCCCACAGCACCCAGGTGTCGCGACGACCCTCCTTGCCCTTGCTGGGCGAGAGCGGATTTAAGTCGTAGAAGAACAGAACGCAAACGGCCAAAATGGCGCCAAGCTGAATCACGACCAGGAACATATTCCAGAATGTCTCGCTCACATTCATCTTGACGAACTCGTCCACCAAGATCATGTGGCCCGTCGACGAAACGGGCAGCCATTCGGTGATGCCCTCGACCAGGCCCATGAAGGCAGATTTTAGAAGCTCGATGATATCCAAAGGGACCCCCTCGTTTGTCACCCGCCGATAGTTGTTCTGCGGACGGTTGCGGGCGATGTCCCATTATCAACCGTTCGGCCGCGGCCGCGCCCACCCTTACCAAAAATCTCGCCCGTTCACAGAATTGCGAGCGGTCAAACCGAAATCCTTGGGTATAACTGCAACAAGCTAAAGTGTCCGGCGGCCAACACGTCGTCCGATGCACGAGCCCCGCGCCCGTGCGATAGACCAAGGAGGAAACCATGAACGAGGGCTATACCAAGGTATTTGTTTCACTCGACGGTACTGAGCAGCAGGATTTTGTGCTCACACGCGCTATCAAGGTCGCCGCAAACAATGGCGCCAAGCTGATCATCGGTCACGTCATCGATTCCACGGCGCTCGAGAGCGCCGGTTCCTATCCGGTCGATCTGGTCAACGGCCTGGAGGAGGCCTTTAAGAACTCCATCGCCAAGCAGCTCGAAGAGGCCAAGGCTAATCCCAACATTCCCGAGGTCGAAGTCATGATTCGCGCCGGCCGTATTCGCGAGACGCTCAAGGACGAGATGCTCGACGTGGTCAAGCCCGATCTGGTGCTCTGCGGCGCTCGTGGCCTTTCCTCGATCAAGTATGCGCTCCTGGGTTCGATTTCGACATTCCTGCTGCGCAACACCGACTGCGACATCTTGGTCGTGAAGTAGGTTCCTTCCCGCCGGCGCAAGGCCTGCGGGGTTATCACGCCGACGTCCTCGCCGCTTCGCGGCTGCGGGATGTCGGCTTAGATAACCCCTCCCGGCCTTGCGCCTTCGTCACCGTACTTCAGCGAGTTAGCTGAATAGAGAGATGGCGTGCCGCCCTGGTCGGGCGGCACGTTTTGTTTGGGTGATTTTTTAGAGCCTCATAGCCATGTTCACGCTCGGGAACATAGCCATCCGCACCACAAGACGGCCCGACTACTCGAAGTATTGAAACTTGTTGGTCGAGAAAGCGAATGTTACGACAAAGCCTTCGCCGGAGTCGGATGCCGCGGTGACGTCGATGCCCATCTTGGAACACAGGCGCGCCACCAGGTAGAGGCCGATGCCCGTTGCGCGCTTGGTGGTGCGGCCGTTATCGCCGGTAAAGCCCTTCTCGAACACGCGCGGCAGGTCAGCCGCGCTCACGCCGCAGCCGTTGTCCGCGACGGTAAGCTCGATGCGCTCGCTTGCCAGGCCCTCGTCCAGCAACGCACCCGAAAACACAATCTTCGCGCCGTCCTCACGCGCATATTTAATGCTGTTCTGAATGAGCTGGCCCAGAATAAACTCGAGCCATTTCTCGTCGGTGAACACCTCAAAGTCGAGGTTCTCGCACACCGGAGCCACGTGCGCCGCGATGAGCTCGCGCGCGTTGGCTTTAATCGCGCCCGTCACCAAGCTCTTGAGACCCCAGCGGCGAATCAGGTAGTCGCGCTCTACGACTTCCGAGCGCGCATAGTACAGCGCCTGATCGATATAGCGCTCCACGCGAGCTAGCTCGCGACCCAGGTCATCCACGCGCGACAGGTCGTCTTCGCTGCCGTCCAGGTTTTCCAAAATCAGATGAGCCGCCGCCAGGGGCAGCTTGGCCTCGTGGACCCAGCTCTCGATATAGTCGCGGTAGTCATCGGTCTGGCGCCGGCCTTCCGCAACCTCGTCGCAAGCGGCTTTGCCCACCCGGCGCAAGACCTCATATTCGAGCTCGCCCTCGGCATAGGTCGGGCATTGCACCATCTCCTGCACCCATGCGGGGCTCCCCAGCTCCTCTGCCGCGCGCTCCAGCTGGCACAGAAAACGACGACGGCGCACGTACTCGATCACGATGCCCAGCATGCCAAAGATAAAGGACACACCGACCGCCACGACCACGATGGATGCCGGGGCGCCGGCGACCGTCAGTACAAAACAGCTCAGCAGCACGCCGCAGGTCCACACGGCAACGGAAAGCAGTGCATCTTTAAAGAACTTGGCAAACGACATAACCGGCCCCTAGACCGAATAGCCTTGGCCGCGATGCGTCGTCAAATAGCCCTTGATGCCGATTTTTTCGAGCGTGGTGCGCAGGCGGTTGATATTGACGGTGAGCGTATTGTCGTCCACGAAGGCGTCGGAGTCCCACAGGTCCTGCATGATAGCCGAGCGCGAGACAATCTTGCCCGCGCGGCCCAAGAGCAGCGAGAGGATACGCAGCTCGTTTTTGGTGAGCTCGGTACTGTCGCCGGTTGCCGTATTGGTGACCATGGAGCGGGCGAGGTCGAGCTCCAGCCCCTTGTGGACGAGCGTGCTGCGATCGCCCGCCGCCGCGGTGCGGCGCAGCAACGCATTGATGTGCGCCACGAGCACACGGGCGCTGTAAGGCTTGGGAACAAAGTCGTCCGCGCCAAGCGTCATGGCCATGACCTCGTCGATCTCGGTCGTGCGCGACGTGAGGACGATGATAGGAACCTCGGATTCGCGGCGAACCTCGTGGCAGATATGTTGGCCGTCCTTGACGGGAAGCGTGAGGTCGAGCAACACCAGGTCGGGCGCGGCGGCAAGGATATCGCGCGAGACATGCTCAAACGATTCGCAGGCCTCGATTTCAAACCCGGCGCGGGCAAGGATGTCGACAAGCTCACGACGAATGCGCTCGTCGTCCTCAACGACATAGATCAGCGCCATGTGTCCTCCCATTTCGCGCAACTTGCACCTTCCACACCATTATGCCCACGGCGTCGCAGCGATACGACCCCGTGGGCACCTAATGTGACAAAAGCGTTCGGTAGCCTTGAGAGAAAATGGGGGGCCCTCGGTCCTAAACCGATCGGCCCCATCACTTCGACCTCGAGCCTCTACTCGAGCGTACGCATGTACGCAGAGATGGCATCCAGGCCCTTCTGCAGGTCATCGGTGTTATCGGAATATGCATAGCCGATACGCATGCTCTTGGGCTCCTCGAAGCAATCGCCCGGGGTGACGAGCGCGCCGGACTTCTTAATCATGTCGGTGCAGAACGTCCTGGAGTCGATGTCGTAGTCGTAATACACGAGCGCGGTGCTACCCGCCTCGGGCTTGACGAACGACAGGTGCGGCTCGCTCTCGACCCACTTTTCCAGAACAGCGAGGTTCTGACGGACGATGCGACGGCTGCGCTCAAGGATCACGGAAGCGTTACCCAGAATCAGCTCTGCCACCGACTCGCTGAATATGCCGGCGGAAATCAGGTTGTAATCGCGATGCGAGAGGAGCGCGCGACGGAGCTCCGGGCTCTTGGTGACCGCCCAGCCCAGACGCAGGCCGGCGAACGACCAGACCTTGGACATGGATGCGGTGGCGACGGCCTTGTCGTACAGGTCGACCACGGACTCGCAGTACTCATCCGTCTGAGTAAGCAGACGGTAGACTTCGTCGCAGAGCAGCCACGCGTCGTGTTTGCGCGCGACCTCGACAATCGCCTTGAGCGTATCGGTGTCGAGCAGGGCGCCCGTGGGGTTGTCCGGGTTATTGATGCAGATGAGCTTGGTATCGTCGGTCACCAGGGCATCGAGGGCGTCGACGTCGACGTGGTAGCCGTTCTTGCGATCGAGCTGAAGGATATCGACCTTCGCACCGCACATCTCGGGAATCGAGTAAAGCTGCTGGTAGGTGGGCTTGACGGAGACTACATGATCGCCCGGTTCGACGAGCGTGGAAATAACCAGGGAGTTGGCACCGGTCGCGCCGTGCGTGGGCACGATATGCCCGGGCTCGACCGTCTTATAGAGACGCGCGACCCCCTCGAGGAAGCCGGGCTGCCCCTCGATGTCTCCGTAGGTGAATCGGCGCGAGCACAGGCTATCGAGCCACGCCTTCTTGTCGGTGTTCGTAAGCTCGAACAGCTGGTCGAGCGTAAGGGAGTAGACGCACGTCTCCGCAACGTTGTGGGTGCACTTGGTCTCCCACTCGTTCATCCACTGCTCGACGGCGAAATCCTTAATCTGCATTGTCCTTTCCTTTCCTTGACTTTCTTACAGTTCCACCGCGGTGCCCAGCCCCGCCTCGACGGCGCGGTCGTAGGCGATTTTCGATGCCGAAAGGTCCTGAACGGCGATGCCCGACGTATCGAACACCGTTACCTGCTCGTCATCCGAACGCCCCGTAGCCGTGCCGGCGATGACTTCGCCGAGCTCCGCTTTGATGTCCTCGGGCGTAATGGCACCCTCGGCAACCGGAATCTCCAGCTCGCCGGACGCGACCGATTGCTCGCGGTCGTCGACGTAAACAGCGGCACGGGCGACAAGCGCCGAGGCGAGCTCCTGCTTGCCGGGCATGTCGGCACCGACGCAGGAAACATGCGTACCGGGGCGCACCCATGCATCGGGGATGATGGGCTTGGTCGCCGGCGTGATCGTCACGATGATGTCGGCCTCCGCCGCGGCACCTTGGCCGTCGGCCGTCGCCTCGATGGAATAGGTGGATGCCTCGCGAGCATGCTCGCATGCGCCCAAGATATGGGCGACCTCGTCTCGCATGCGATCGACGCGGGCCTCGGGAGCGGCATCGGAAACCGGCTCCCACACCTTGACCTCGCTCACCTTGGGACAGGCGGCGAGCACGCCCGCCACCATATAGGTGCTCATATGGCCGGCACCCGCAACAAGCAGTTTGGACGCATCCGCCCGAGCCAGCCACTTGGCACCGAGCGCAGCGGCGGCACCGGTGCGAAGTCCAGTGACGGCGGAGGCATTGAGCAGCGCCAACGGCTCGCCCGTCGCGTTGTCGCACAACAGCGTGGTGCCAAAGATCTCGGGCAGCCCCTTTTTAGGATTCTGAGAGAACCAAGCAGTGAGCTTCAGACCGAAGAGGCCGCTTCCCGCCAACTCGCCCGAGCGGATATCCATGTCGGCCACGCCGGGTTCGAACTGCTCATATACCATCGGCCACGCAACACCCTTGCCCGTTGCCTTCTGGCGATATGCCTCCTCCACGGCAGCGATTGCATCCTCGATCGTCAGCACCTTGGAAACTTCCTCGGCCGAAAGCACCATCATCTGCCCCATCATCGCTCCTTTCAGCGAAAGCTTTACGTTGCTTCACTGTACGGTTTAGCAACGATGCCGCCAAGGATCGTTTTTTGTTGGGATCTACAACGACTCTCAATCTAATTTTTCGTTCTAGCAGCATGTATTTAAACTATTTCTCGCATCAAAGGCATACGGATGTGCGATTATCCTATTTATACGGGTACTTACTGTAGTGATTTACAAGGTGATGTTGATGCTATACACCGTCTCGGACTTCTCACGGGAATATGAGGAATCGGTCCGTCTAATCGCCGGCAGCGATGGCGTCTCGCGTGCCGTCTCTGGCGTCGGGATCCTCGATTATGAACTCATGCCCGGTCTCAAGAACAAGTACCAGCGCGTCAACTTCACCTCAGACGAGATCGTCCTCAGCACCTTCCTCTATGCGAAGGACGACCCGTACCTCATCACTGAAGCCGTGAAATACCTTGTCGCCAAGGGAACGAGCGGTCTCATCATCAAAAACGTCTTGCACATCCCGATTCCCGACCAAGCCATCCGCTACGCCAACGCGCGGCACTACCCCGTCTTTCTCACGACCGACGACTCACTGTTCTTTGACAGCGTCATCTATGAGGTCAAACGGCATATCGAGCAGCTCGCGTCTATCGACTTCGCACAGCGCGAGATCGATGCCCTGAGGACAGATGTATCGCCCGAGTCCATCTGCCGACGCATCCGAGGCCTTAACCCGTCATTTCTGGACGAAGCGGTCGCCCTGTTCGCATCGTTTGCAGAGCCCCTCGACCCGCGTACGTTTTTGCAAATCGAACGTCTCTGTTCAAAATCGACCCTCGCCGAATGCCACAACATGCTGGCACCCTATGACGGAGGTCTGCTATTCGTAGCGACAAGCGACTCGGAGCAGACGCTCGATGTGGAGCGAATCGCGCAGGCGCTCACGGAGCTCATCGAGGTTAGCGGTATCGATGGCGGAGCGGAAGGGCTCGGCATCAGCGATATTCTGTTTGGAGACGAGGCGGTGGCGCAGGCGATCTCACAGGCGATTTACGCACAGCGCCTATCTTGTCAACGAGCCGAGGGCCCTGTCCGCTATACGCAGCTCGGCATCTTGAGAACCGTGATGCCTTTTGCGGAAACCCCGGAGATGCGATCGTTCTCGGAGGCGATTCTCTCGCCGATACGCGAGCACGACAGTGAGCATGGCAGCGAACTGGAATCCACGCTCGCCGCATTCATCGAGAACGACCGACGTATCGAGCGAACCGCCAAGCAGACTAGCCAGCACCCGAACACGATTCGATATCGCCTCGATAAGGTGACAGCTCTCACCGGACTGAGCTACAAATGCGCCCCGGAGATGGAGCAGCTGTCGCTCGCCTACGCCATCGAACGCGCTCGCTCGCTTCAGTAAGCCCACCCCGCCTTGAGGTTAGGAGCGGCGGGCACGGAGCTTTTCGTAGCCTTCGGCAAAGAAGGCAACCGTAGCGGCGTCGGACTCGACGGCGTCCGTCTCGGCGGCAGGGACCACGCCGTGCTCGTCACTCACCAGGAACAGCGCGCCCTTGAGCTGCGCGGGAATGTCCACGCGCGTGACCGGGATGCCCTTGGTCTGAGCCAACTGCTCGATAAGCGTCGCCGTGCCACACAGGCACTCGTCCGCCGGTGCCACAAAGACCAGCTCGCCGTCGTTGACGGCGGCGAGCAGCTCGGGCGCCACGCCGGTTTCATCGGCCTCGGAGCGGGCCTCGGCGGAGCGGGCACGCAGCGCCTTGGCCGAAGTATCGGCCAGCGGCTCGTACTCCCCCACCGTCATGGCGGCATTGCCGTTAACGTCGATCACCAGCATGAGCACGCCGTCGCGCGCGGTGTAATCGCCCTCGGCAAGCGACCACTCAACGTGCTGCTTGGCCCAGCTGAGCATATTATGGGTGAGCGGCTCGCCCTGCACCAGGCGCTCGGACAGCGCACGAATGTGACGGTTGAGCATGGGCACCTTTTTGTTGGACATGCGCCAACGGCAGACAAGCGCGGGCTTGTCGAGCGTAAACTTCTCGACCGCCTCCTGATTGGCGCAAAAGTCCTCGTACGCACGCTGGTCCTCGGCATTGCCAAACAGCTCGGCATCATCCACAACGGCCATATCCAACCTTTCTCAAAAACATACACCGCACCGTTATACCCAAAAAGCCGCCTGCACCAACCGGCACAGGCGGCAATAGATAGCTTTAGTTCGGGGCGAGCCAATACCGCTGGTGGAGCACAAGCCAGCGAGCCGGACCCAAGTGCCTCAGGTCGCCGCAAAAGAGGAGCGACGCGTACTTCTGTACGCGAGCGACGGTTTGAGCGGCGAGATGAGGTGCTTGGGGCCGGCGCAGCGTCGAGCAGTTACGCGGTTTGGTAAAACCGCGTAACGATCATTAGTGGCGGAAGTGGCGAGCGCCCGTGAAGACCATTGCGATGCCATGCTCGTTGCAGGCCTGGATGCTCTCGTCGTCGCGCTTGGAGCCGCCGGGCTGGATGATGCAGGTCACGCCGTGCTCAGCAAGCACGTCGACGTTGTCGCGGAACGGGAAGAACGCGTCGCTTGCGCAGGCAAAGCCGCCCTTCTCCACGCCCTCGCGCTCGCAGAAGTCCTCGGCGCGCTCGCAGGCAAGCAGTGCGGAGTCAACGCGGTTGGGCTGGCCCGGGCCCATGCCAATGCCGGCCTTACCCTTGGAGACCAGGATGGCGTTGGACTTGACGCCCTTGCAGACCTTCCAGGCAAACTCAAGCTCGGCCATCTCGGCATCGGTGGGCTTGCGGTCGGTGGGGAACGTAAAGGTCGCGGGATCCTCGATCACGTGGTCGACCTCCTGCACCAGCATGCCGCCGTCGATGGAGCGCAGCTCCACCTTGGCGCCGTGGTCCACGCCGCCGGTAGCCAGCACGCGCAGGTTGGGGCGCTTGGCCATGCGCTCGAGCGCCTCGGCGGTGTAGCTCGGGGCGATGATGACCTCGACGAACTGCTTGTTCTGATCGGCAAAGTGCTCAACCAGCTCAAAGGGAACCTCGCGGTTGCAGGCGATGATGCCGCCGAAAGCGCTCTTGGGATCGCAGGCAAAGGCGCGGTCGTAGGCAGCCGTGATGTCCTCGGCAACGGCGGAGCCGCAGGGGTTCTGATGCTTGAGGATCACGCAGGCAGGCTCGTCGAACTCGCGAACCAGGTTCCAAGCGGCATCGGCGTCCAAATAGTTGTTGTAGCTGAGCGGCTTGCCCTGAATCTGCTCGGAGCCCACGAGCGGGAACTGCGAGCTCGCGGAGTTCTCGCAGCCATCGGCAAAGCGGTAGACCGTAGCCTTCTGCTGAGGATTCTCGCCATAGCGCAGGTCGTCGACCTTCTCCAGCGAGACCTCGAGTTTGGCAGAGGTGTCCGCCACGTCGCTTGCCTGGGCAGCAAGCCAACGGGAGATAGCCGTGTCGTAGGCGGCGGTGGTCTGGTAGACCTTCACCTGCAGGCGACGACGGGTGGAAAGCGTGGTGCAGCCACCGGTCTCGCGCATCTCGGCCAGGACGGCATCATAGTCGGCCGGGTCGGAGATGACGGTAACGCTCGCGGCGTTCTTGGCGGCAGAGCGAAGCATGGAGGGGCCACCGATATCGATGTGCTCGATGGCATCCGCGAAGGTGACCTCGGGGTTGGCGACGGTCTTCTCGAACTCGTACAGGTTGACGACGACCAGGTCGATCAGCTTAATGCCGTGCTGAGCTGCCTCCTGCATGTGCTGCTCGGAATCGCGGCGAGCCAGCAGCGCGCCGTGAACCTTGGGGTGCAGCGTCTTGACGCGGCCGTCCATCATCTCGGGATAGCCCGTGAACTCCTCGATGGGGGTTACGGGAACGCCCGCGTCCTCGATGGCACGAGCCGTGCCGCCCGTAGAGATGATCTCGACGCCAAAGTCGTCAACCAGCGTCCGTGCGAAATCGACGACGCCCGTCTTATCGGTAACCGAGATCAACGCGCGTGCGATCTTCACATCAGATCCCATGCAGTCCTCCTGTCTGGTACGCCGCCGTGCTCTGTGAGTCGGTGATACGTCGATCTGCAGCGCTCGCGCAGCGGCATTGAAAATACTGATTCAATGTAGCGCATCGAGCGCATCGATGCACCCCGTAACGGGCGCATGTGCAGAAAAAGCTTGCGAGCGGGGGTTGCAGGAGCGCCACTGGGCACGGTGAGTTGATGGAACACAGGGGCACCATAATTAGTTGCCAATGGCGTGGTAGAACTGTGCTCGATATGCATCCGCAATAGAAAGAGGCACCATGGTCTCGCGGGTTCTCTACCGACCGTTTGATACCGAAGATTTCGACGCCATCGCGCTGATCTTGCAGCAGCTTTGGCACAACAATTCGGATAACGAAGAGTACAACCGCCTTGAGGCTGCGTGCGATCTTGCCTACTGCCTTTCATCATCGACGTTTTCGCAGGTCGCCGTAATCGACGGCCAGGCGCGCGGCATTGCACTCGCACGTGTGGGGCAAAGCAGCGGCGCCACCGTCAAGGAGCATTGGATGGATACCGAACGCGCATTGCTGTCGCAGATGCGTGAGCTGGAGCCCGATGCCTGTGCCGAGTATCTCTCGTTTGTGCGCGCCACCATCCGGACCAACAACCGCCTGCTCGAGAGCAGCCCGCTGCCGCATGACAACGAGGTCACGTTGCTTGCCGTGGATCGCGATGTCCACGGCCTGGGCGTTGGCTCGGTTCTGCTCGATGCCGCGGTCTCGCACCTGTCCTCGCGCGGAGCGTCGAGAGCGCACCTGTATACCGACTCCAACTGCTCGTGGAAGTTCTACGAGCTGCACGGCTTTAAGCGCACGGCCACGCACCGCGCCAACCGCGAAGAGCGCCGCCACGACATGCCGCGCGAAAGCTTCCTCTACGAACTCGACCTGACAGCTTAAAACCGGCAGTCAAGGGAGTGTCCCCAAGTGCCGACATCCGGGGAAGTTCCTAAACTGCCGGCATAAAAAGAACGCCCCTAAGTGCCGTCCGTGGAGCAAGCAGCCCCACTCGAAAACTCACAGGGAAAGCGCATCCCAGAATTCGCCTAAATTGCGGGATGTGGTTTCCGGAAGAGAGCCTCTTGAGAAACTGCATCCCGGTTTGAGCGCATATTCTGGGATGCACTTTCCGAATGGCACGTCTGGCGGAAACTGTGACCCAGAATCGAGGCCCAGAGTGGGATGCGCTTTCCGAAATCATCCCATCGGGAAAGTCCATCCCGCTCTGCGCCTAAATAGCGGGATGCGGTTTCCGCGAAAGCTCGCCTTGGGAAAGCCTGCATCGCTTCTGAGCATAAAAATGGGATGGATCTTCCGGCAACAGCCGCCGGGGAAGACCCATCCCATGATTTGCGCTCGCTAGAACGTTCCGCCGCCGCCTCCGCCGACGCCGCCGCCCCCGCCGCCCGAGAAGCCACCACCGCCGCCGCCGCTCGAGCTATCGGAACTCGAAGCCAGCTCACGGATGCTCTCGTGATACACGCCATCGAACGAATCGAGCGGAGACTGGTTTCCGTAGTGATGGTAGTACCACCAGTAGCAGGGGTAATTGTCGTAGAAGCCGTCGGCCTCGCGCACCTCGGGCGGCACGGCCTCGGCAAGCTGACGCAGAACTTCCTTGGAAACGCCCAGCGCCGCACCCATCACCAGAAGTTTATTCCACAGCACCAGATCGCCGGGGACGGCTTCCTTTAGACGCGTGAAGTCCTCGAGCCAATGCTTGAGCGCCTTGCAGCGAGCCGCCACCTCGGCGCCCTCCGGCGTAAGGCGGCGGAACGTAAGGCCCACGCCAATACCCACCAGCACAATCGGCACCGAGATAACCGCGGCGACAATGTTCACCTGTGCGCCGTCGGTAAAGAAGATGGATCCCACGGGAACAAAGGCGATCAGAGTACCAAGAACCAGGCAAAACACCATTGCGACAATGCCGTCCGAGGCAACGTACTCGCTATCGGCCAGTTTGCCCTTAACGGTGCTCTGATAGTCCTTGAGCTTGTCGCCCACGGGCGTAGCGTGCTGCTTAACATAGTGTTGCAGCTCGTCAAACGTGCGCGAGCGATCGCCGTTCTCGTCGGGCTTAGCACCGGCAAAGAAGACCTTGAGCACCATGCGGTCAATGCCCTTGGCCGACTTCCAGCCCGCATCACTCACCGTCACACGATACGTCTGCTCCTCTTTTTCGCGACGGAGCAGGCCCTTCTTGCCCTTGGTCGCGATTGCCTCCTCTAACTTGATCACGCGATCGTCGGTGAGCTTCATGAGTGTGGCGATATATGCCTGATCGGGCACCTCGTTCCAGCTCATGAGGGCCGAAAGCACGGCGGGATGGTCGGCCGAGGGCACGTCACGGAAGTATTCGTCCTGGAACAGCGGTTTGGGCTTGCGCTTGCGCAACTTGAGCACGACGATTGTGCCGGTAAAGGCCACCGCCGCGACAACGCTAACCACGGCAAGTGCATTGGCGATCATGCGGGCATGAGCGCGGCGGGCGTTGGCCTCCTCGGCCCACGCCTTCTCCTCGCTCAGAATTGTCGACATGCGTTCCTTGCCCGAGGCGGCGAGCTGCGGCACCCAATCGCTGGGGAAGGCGATGCGCGCCTCGGCGAATTCACCCTGATGCACGCAGGGTATGGTATAGGTGACCATGGGCTCGTCCGCGTCGAGCGACACGCCGCCCGTGAGCGGACCGTGGCCCCACGCACGGAAGTTATCGCCCTTGACGGCCGCCGTTCCGGCAGCGGCATTTGCGAAGTAAACTTCCATCTCGACGTCATCGGAGTCCGCAGACCAGCCGTCGCCCACAAACTTCCAGTAGAGCTCGGCGGTATCGGACCATTTCATAACCGCACCGGTCATGGTGTAGCTCACGTAATAGATCGCGCTGTCGCCGCTCTCGTGGGGGCTGAACACCTTGATCTTTACGCCGCCGTCGGACTGCTCGACCGTATAGACGCCGTTGTCGCCTTTGTTTGCATAGTCAACCCTGCTAAACGCGGCATCATCTTCCTCGACGCTCAGCACATCGACACCCGCCGTACCACCCTGCTGGTTGGTGCCCGTATTGATATCCCAATACACGCCGTTGATGTCGTCGTCGAAATCAAACTGGCGCCCCTCGACAACGGTCAGCGATCCATCGGCCTCAACCGTGGCACCGATATAGGTTTGGGTCATGGAATACCCGTCGGCACGTGCAACGGCGGGCAACAGCAGCAGCACGCACGCGACGAGTGCGCAAATGGAAGCAAATCGCGCAAACGGGCAGCGCTGCCGACAAGCATTGGCAACGGGGGCGTTCATAGGCACATCCTTTGTCTGTAAAACCAACAGCGCCATTGTCCCACGTTTGCGGGTACACATGACGAACATCTAGGCGACCGGAGCGCCAAACGGGATGAAAGTCATGCCTGCCGCCAGCAGCTAATCATTGGGTAGTCATTGGGGACGTTCTTAAATGACTAGTCATGAGGGACCCCCTTGGCATGGCCCGCGCCAGCAATAGATACCACTTCACAGCTCCGTCACAGGTATAGCAGCTTTGTGTGGGCGCGGCACGCGCTGATTGAGCCGCCAGCCGAGGGGCATAAAGCAGTTGAGCGAAACTGGTTTGCCCCTTTGCCGTTCGCTCGAGGATCATGTCCCCCTTTTCCGCGGAAACCCCGGCAGTTGCGAAGAGCTGCCGGGGTTTCTGTTGTTTGAGGGGTTAAAGGGGCTGAGCTTGGGGCGGTAATCGAGGTGTTGAGTCGGTGCCCGCCGCGCACAACACGCAGCCTCGGCAACTCGCGAGCATCGACGACGCCCCCCACCTCACCCCGCGCTATACTCGTCCGCATGGATATCAACGCATGCAACATAGCAACACACGCCGTGGCCACGTCGACGGCGTCCAACAGCAAGCTCGCCCCCGCCCTCACGCCCGTCGTGGGCCGCTTTGCCCCATCGCCCTCGGGCCGCATGCACCTGGGCAACGTGTTCAGTTGCCTGTGTGCGTGGCTTTCGGCCCGCAGCCAAGGCGGCAGCATCGTGTTGCGCATCGAGGACCTGGACGATCGCTGCAAGCGCACGGAACTTGCCGCTCAATTGATTGACGACCTGGCCTGGCTAGGGCTTGAGTGGGACGAAGGCCCCTACTACCAGCACGATCGCCTGGACTTGTACGAGGACGCCCTGCACCAGCTGCAAGACGCCGGCCTCACCTATCCCTGCTTTTGCACGCGTGCCGAGCTCCACGCCGCGAGCGCGCCGCATGCCAGCGACGGCACGCCCATCTACCGCGGCGCCTGTCGAAACCTTTCTGTCGAAGAGATCGCCCGCCGCAGCGTTCTGCGCGCCCCGGCCACGCGTCTGCGCGTGCCTACCGTCGATGACCTCGCCGGCGACGTGATCGAATTCGTGGACCGCACGTACGGAGCCCAATGCGAGGCACTCGCCACCGAGTGCGGCGACTTTTTGGTGCGCCGCAGCGACGGCGTTTTTGCCTACCAACTAGCCGTGGTGGTCGACGACGCTGCCATGGGCGTCACCGAGGTCGTGCGCGGATGCGACCTGCTGGGCTCCACGCCCCGCCAAATCTACCTGCAACATCTGCTGGGACTTCCCACGCCGCACTACGCGCACATTCCGCTGCTCATGTCGCCGGACGGCCGCCGCCTTTCCAAGCGCGACCGCGATCTGGACCTGGGCGAGCTACGCGCACGCTTTGTCACGCCCGAGGCACTGCTGGGATGGCTCGCCGGGCAAACGGGCATCGCGCCGGACACCACGTCGTGCTCTGCCGAGCAGCTGGTCGAGCACTTTAGCTGGAATGTCATCCGCGCGCACCGCGAGAACATCACTGTAACGGCCGAGTAGCCAAATACCTCGCCCCTACGCAACGTCCCAGGGCTGGAGTTCGTCGCCCAAGCGAACGATGCAGTCGTAGAGCACGGTATGGCGCTCGGCAGGGTTGGCATCCCGATGAAAATGCCCGTAGTACCAGCGCTTGTAGTCCAAGCGGTCTTCCAGCTCATCGAAAAATGCCGTAAGCCGATCAACGGCGGGGCAATTCCAGCCGGGCGCAGGATAGAGCGTGGGCGAAAGCATGCGCGTAGAGCAGGTATGGGTGACCACGTAGTCAACCTTCCAGCCCACGCTGTCGAGCTTTGTCCGCGCCTCCTCAAAGCTGCGCTCATCCGGCAGCTCCTGTGGCCACCAGCTGGAATAGGGAATGCGGTATTCCTTATCCACGCTCGTGGCGCCGCCCATGGTAAAGATCGTTGAGCCGTCGAGCTCAAAAACCTCGCCGCGCGTCAGGCGCCGTATGGGAGAGGTATCCGACAGGCGTTGCGTTAGCCCACCGTGCCACAGCTCCATGGGACGCTCCGCCCAGTGATCGAAACGCTCGTGATTGCCGTCGACGAACAGCACGGTATAGGGACGCGATTCCAGCCAGGCGATATCGATGCATTCCTCGGCAGAGAAATCCCACGGAAAGCCAAAGTCGCCCGCGACAATCAGATGGTCGTCGCTCGTCAGACTATCCCCAAGATCCCAGTCGCGCAGCTTTTGCATGTCGAGGCCGCCGTGAATATCGCCCGTCACATAGACCGTCATCGGATTACCACTTCCCTCTTATAACTTTCGAGATCGTGCTCGACCTGCTCGTCGCCCGTGGCATTGACCCACCACGGCCATTTAACGCAACACATCGGTTCGTCTACCTGCACAAACCAAGCTTTGAGTTCCTCCAAGCTCACCGGGGCGTAGCTGTTGGCGTCCACGCCCACGTCATAGCGCAGCAGTCCCTGCCTGCGGTTGAACTCGTTGTATGCGCTGCCGCAACTGTGGATATGCCCGTGCAAATGCCAGCTGCCGTGCGACATGCCCTGCCAGTCGACCATGGGATAGTGGCTCAGCACGATTTTTTGGCGGCTGATCTTGAGCGCGCAAATGGGCGGCTCGACGATAAAAGCATCCGCTACCGCAGGCTGCGTCCAGTCTTTGTCGTGGTTGCCAGGCAGCAGATGGACGCGCTTGCAGGCAATGCTTTTGCGCAGCTCGTAGGCGTCTTGGACCGTCATCTTAAAGCTAAAGTCACCCAAGATGTAGAGCTCGTCATCCGCAGCAACCTTGCTGTTAATGTTGGCGACCATGGCATCGTTCATCTGCGCAACAGTCGACCAAGGCCTATCGCTAAGCCGTAGCATGTTCTCATGTCCAAAGTGAGTATCGCCGGTAAACCAGATCACGGGGACCTCCTGTTGCTGCGGGGTATCCATCCCTTAGGGCTTACCCCTCGTTCTTCCATCCAAACGGATCAAGCACCCAAAAAATCAGATCGAGCACGCCGCCGGTCATCATGGCGCCGGCAAGGGCCATGCAAACGTGCAGAGAGCTGGCACTTCGGAGCGCGTCGAACGGCCCCAGAACAGCCAGCAGCGCGACCGCTGCGCCGACCACGCACAGCGCGAGGCACGGCCCCGCGTCCTTGACGCACTTCTTTGCGAGATGCTTGGTGTTATCACTCATCAATATCGGACTCCTTAGAGGGCCGTTGTTTGGGTACATGCCGCCGCGGCAGAGCAGGGCGGCAGGGTAAGTGCCACATGCCGTGCGGACATCAATGGAGAAACCGCCTGCTCGACCAACCCTTAACGCCGTTTTGCACCGGCACTCCATCCCCCGCTATCGAGGTCTAATACTTTTCCGCGAAGTGAACGTCTGTTTTTGGACCCCTGAAGCATCCACATTTTTCGTCGGCAAAATCGCAGGATTCCAGCACCGAAACCGCAGGAAACGGCACCTCTAAAGTGTCGATGCTTCGGGGGTCCGTTTTAGCTCGTTCACTTCTCGGAAAAGTATTAGACCTCGTCGGCAGCAGTCCAAAAGGCGAGTCGTTTCTCCCCCGCGCAACCCAATAGACACATTCCGCTCCTCCCTCACACCACCCAAAAACTCATCCAACATTAATCTTGGCTCAAGAATCGCTTAATCTATAACCTGCACTATAAAGTTCGACCAAGGGCGGGGCGGCGCCGCGCAACGCAGGCCGCCGAACGCAACGCTCGTGCCCGGGCAGATCGCCCGACGTCGCGCCCATCGAACGAAAGGACAGGTCATGGACGACCTCGAAAAAGTTGAAACCATCCGCACCAAGTGCAACGTGAGCTACACCGATGCCAAGGCCGCGCTCGACGCCGCCGACGGCAACGTTCTGGATGCCATCATTTGGCTCGAATCGCAAGGCAAGACCCAGGCCACATCGGCGCACGCCGCCACCGAATCCGAGCCGGCCGATGAACCCTCGGCCGAGATGGTCGCCGCGCAGGCAGCCTACGAGAAGTCGAGCGAAAAGACTGACTTTTCCAAGAAGATGGACAGCGTGTGGGAGTACCTCAAAAAGCTCTTCCGCCTGAGCCTGGACACCAAGTTTATCGCCACGCGCCGCGACGCCATCATCCTCAACATTCCCATCCTGATCCCCATCGTCGCCCTGTTTGCCTGGGGCGCCACGATATGGCTCATGCTGATTGGCCTGTTCTTTGGCATGCGCTACCGCATCGATAGCGACGGCGACGTGCCCGGCAGCATCAACAACCTTATGAATCACGCCGCCGACGCCGCGGACGACATCAAGCAAAACCTGAACGACGACAAGTAATCGCAGACGGGGACACGCATGACACAGATCCTGATCGTAGAGGACGAGGAGAAAATCGCCCGCTTTGTGACGCTCGAGCTGGAGCACGAGGGCTACCAGGTGGAGCACGCCGCCGACGGCCGCACCGCCGTGGACTTGGCGCTGGAGCGCGACTACGATCTGATTCTGCTCGATGTGCTGTTGCCGCAGCTCAACGGCATGGAGGTCCTGCGGCGTGTCCGCAAGCACAAGGATGTGCCGGTGATTATGGTTACCGCGCGCGATGCCGTGATGGACAAGGTGGCCGGCCTCGATGCCGGCGCCGACGATTACCTGACCAAGCCGTTTGCGATTGAGGAGCTGTTCGCACGGATTCGCGTGGCGCTGAAGCGCGCGGAGGCCGTGCGGGCGGCTTCGGGCGTTGGCGGCGCCGGCGCTGGGGCGGGCATGACGGGCGGCGTGGGCGGCGACGCCGCTGCGGTACCCCCGGTCAGCGAGTCGACCAAGGCTTCCGTCGCGCCCTCTCCCGCCGCGCTCACCGTGGGCTCGGTCGTGCTCGACCCCGACCGCCGCGAAGTCACGGTCGGCGGCTCGCCCATCGCGCTCACGGCCCGCGAGTTCGACGTTCTCGCCCTGCTTATGGCACATGCCGAAACCGTGCTCACACGCGAGCGCATCGCGCACGAGGCGCTGGGCTACGAATACGTGGGCGACACCAACAACGTCGACGTGCACATCGCGCACCTGCGTGCCAAGATCGAGGACGCCGGCGGCGCCCGCATCATCCAGACCGTGCGCGGGGTGGGCTATGCCTGCCGTGCGTAACGCCGAGGCCAAGCGTGTCACCTCCATCGCCCGCGCCATCAACTGGAGCTATATATGGCGCCGCCTGATGAGCTACGTCTGGCTCGATCTGCTGCTGATGGTGATTGCGGCGGCGATCCTCGTCTATGGATACAACCAGACGCTGCCCGAAGGCGCGTTTACCGCAGGATGGATCCCCAGCGCCGCCGTTCACGGCATGTCGCTGAAGCCCGCGCGCGACTGGGACCTGACAACAATCACCTATACCGTCGAGCTTGTGCGCGCCACCAAGACCTTCCCCCTCGCACAGGATCTCTTCGCGCTATGGCCCCTCTACATCATCGTTGCAAGCTGGCAGGTCATCAGCGTGCTCAACATGCTCGGTGGCGCCCGCCGCGTGCGCCGCACCATGGCACCGCTCAACGACCTGGCCCTACGCGTAGACGAGCTCGGTCGCATGCAGCTCGCCGGCGGCAAGATGGAAACGCTGGAGCAGGCCATTGAGCGCGCAAGCGTCGATTCGCCGAGTGTCACCACCGGCGACGCCGACCTGGCGAGCATCGAGGTCGCACTCAACCGTCTGCTGCGTCAGATGCAAGAGGCCAAGCTGCAGCAGATGCGCTTTGTCAACGACGCGAGCCACGAGCTGCGCACGCCCATCGCGGTGATTCAGGGCTACGTAAACATGCTCGACCGCTGGGGCAAAGACGACCCGGACGTGCTGGCGGAATCCATCGCGTCCCTCAAGGCCGAAAGCGAGCATATGCAGGAGCTCGTGGAGCAGCTGCTGTTTTTGGCACGCGGCGATGCCGGGCGCACGGTCCTGCGGCGTGCGCATACCAACCTGGCCGCACTGGCCGGCGAGGTGTGCGAGGAATCGCAGATGATCGACGCCGCGCACACGTATCGGCTGGCTTTTGACGCTGCATTTGCCAACGATCCGCGCTGCGACGCACCTGTCGACGTGGCGCTTGTGAAGCAGGCTCTGCGCGTGATCGTGCAGAACGCCGCCAAGTATTCGAACGCGGGAACGACCGTCACGTTTGCCATAACTCCCGATACGGGCACGGGCGCGATCGACATAAGTGTTGAGGACGAGGGTATCGGTATGAACCAGGAGTCCGCAGCTCACGCGTTTGAACGGTTCTACCGCGCCGACAACGCACGCGATGCCGGCGCGCAGGGCTCGGGCCTGGGGCTTGCCATTGCTAAGTGGATTGTCGATAGCCATGGCGGCGCCATTGGCGTGACCTCGGTCGAGGGCGTCGGCAGCCGCTTTACGATTCGCCTGCCACGGTAGGAAGCCCCCTCGTGAATCGAGGTCTAATATTTTTCCGGAGAAGTGAACGAGCGTATTTGGACCCCTGAAGCATCCACATTTTTCGACGGGAAAGTCGCAGGATTCCAGCATCAAAACCGCAGGAAACGGTACCCTCAAAGTGTCGATGCTTCGGGGGTCCAATTCTGCTCGTTCACTTCTCGGGAAAAGTATTAGACCCCGATTTCATGTCCCCTCAAAAGGTCGACCCCTCGGCATAAAAAAGGGATAGGGCCATGCGGCCCTATCCCTTTTTTCGTTATAGCAGCTTGCGCGCTACTCGCGACACAGGTGCACGGCGAAGCCGGCGAACTCGCGCTTAAAGTACACAAGCTTGGTGCCGCCGTCGGGCAGCAGCACGCGCGACTCCTCGTTGACCTCGAGCCCGTGCTCGGCAAACCACTTCTCGGCAGCATCGATGTCGTTGACGGCAAAGCCTATGTGGCCCTTGGCGCCACGACCGTTCTGCTTCATAATCTCGACCAGCGAGTCGTTAAAGTACGAAATCGGGGTCTCGCTGACGGGCAGGCCCATCATCGTCGAGAACAGCTCCGCGATCTCCAGGGCGTCTGCCGGGTCGGTGGCGTTAATGCCCACATGGGCAACGCGCATGCCAAAGAGCTCGACCGGGTTGGCGTTCTGCTCGTTCATACAGGCAGCGTCTACTGAGCCATGACGTCGAGAACGGCCTTCTCGGCAGCGACGCGGTTCATGCCGGTCATAAAGGGCACGCCGCTCACGTACGGGCAGGTGAGGCCCTCGGGGGCAACGGTGGTGGCGATCAGCAGGTCGGCGCCCTCGTCGCAAGCGTCCTTGGCCTCGGAAATGGCGCACTGCACGATCTCATACTTGCCGGCGTAACCGTTGGCGTCGAGCATGGTAGCGACCTTCTGGGCAACGAGCGTGGAAGTAGCAGCGCCAGCACCGCAAGCCAAAACGATCTTCTTCATAGGTAATGTCTCCCTTCATGGTTTACTTTAGGTAAGTGTACCGCAGCGAGCGATGGCGCTCGGCCTCGATGCACTTTTGTGTCAGTTTGCTTGCACGCTGCGTATAATACATCTAGTACGTTTTGTCATACCGCTTGTTTTACGAGCGACCGAGGAGCTCAATATGCCCGATTCCCGCACACTCTGGACCGTCGTCGTTGTCATCTGTATCGCCGTGTCGCTGCTCTTTAGCATCAAAAAACGCACCACGTTTAAACGCCTGCAGCGGCTCATGGCCGCCAAACAGTGGGACGAGTTCGATCGTTTGCTCGACGGCAAACTCACCAGCATGCTGTACCCGCGCTACAACCGCGACTACCTGCGCCTGAACTCCTATCTGCTGCGCGAGGACCACGAGCGCGCCGACGAGATGTTTGACCTGCTGCTGGGGCTCAACCTGCCCAAGATGCAGCGCGTCGATCTAGTGATCAAGGCCTTTAACTACTACGTTGGCCAGGAGGACCGCAAAAAGTCCAAGGAGCTGCTGCACGAGATCAAGGGCTTTGAGGGTGGCCAAGCCGAGGCAGTCGCGCACGAATGCCAGCTGATGTACGACACGATGATCCTCAAGCGCCACAACGACATTCCCGAGCTGGAGCGCATGCTCGAGGATGTCGGCAACGACCCGGTCAAGCGCTGCCGACTGGAGTACCTGCTGGCCCTGCAGTACCAAAACAAGGGCGACGAGGCAAAGTTCCAAGAGTTCCTCGAGAAGTCGGGCCAACACTCGATGGCCGTCAACGCGTAACGGACGGCTTGTGCTAGACTTCTAGTCTTACGGGGGCGTGGCGGAATTGGCATACGCAGGAGACTTAAAATCTCTCGCCGCAAGGATTGTGGGTTCGAGTCCCACCGCCCCTACCACGTATTGTTTACGAGCCCGTGTCCCTTTGGAATGCGGGCTCGCTTCTTTTGGACACCGTCAAGCCTCTAAGAAGTTGCGGTGGAATAGTTCCTGTTTTGGCAGTTTATCAGCCCATTTAGGAACTATTTCACCGCAACTTATGAGGGGATGGTTAAAGGACGCTGAGGCTGGGGGTCCAGGCGATGGTGGGGGTCGCGCCGTCGAGAACCTCGTTGATGGTGGCAGCCATTCCGGCGAGCAGACTGTTCTCGCTTACAGTGAGCGCGTCGTAGCCGCCGGCTCGCATGAGCTCGCGAATCACCACAGCACCAGCCAGGATCACGCCCGCACGCTTGGGTTGCACGCCTGGCAACGCGGCGATGCCCGCGACATCCAGCGAGGACATGCGCTCGATAGCGGCCGAAACCTGGTCCAGCGAAAGCTCGCGCAGGTGCACAAAACTCGAATCATACGGCTCCAGCTCGTGAACGAGCGCAACGAGCGTGGTGACGGTGCCACCCACCGCGACCAGGCGCTCGGCTCGCTCAAAGTCGACAGGCAAGCTCTTAAAGTAGCCTGCAAACTGCTCGTTTGCCCACGCCCCAGCGGCGGCAAGCTCGCTGCCCGTTGGCGGCAGCGCCGAGAAAAACCGCTCCGTCACGCGGCGACAACCGATGTCCAGCGAGCGCGTTCCCTCCAGCGCAAAGACCCCACGCTCCGGCGCATAGACGCCCGTCGCGAGCTCCGTGGATCCGCCACCCGAATCGGTAACAATGATGCGCTCGCCGGTAAAGTCGTGCGCCACGCCAAAAAACGTCAGGCGCGCCTCGACCTCGCCCGGAATCACCTGCGGCTCGAGCCCCAGCTCGCGCAGGCCGTCCAGCAGCAGCGTGGCATTGGACGCATCGCGCGCGGCGCTCGTGCACGTGGTGCAGATGCACGCGGCCCCAAAGGCACGGGCCTCGTCCACAAACATTCGGCACGCAGCGAGCACGCGCCCAACGGCCGCCTCACAAAAGCGCCCCGTTGCGTCCACGCCCTCGCCCAAGTCGGTAATCTCGGTATGCTTGGACGATTCCACGATCGCCCCGTCCTCGACCTGGGCCAGCACCAGTCGCGACGACACCGTTCCCAGGTCAATCGCCGCCACCTTATATCGTTTGCAATTCGTCATTGCGGCCCCCCTCCGGGCGCTACTCGCCATTGGACACGACTGCCTGGCCCTCGACGCCGTTAAATCCAAACAGCATGTCAAGCGTCTGGATGTACCACGGCGCGTCCTTGCCGACCTCTTCGATTTCCTTGGCAACTTCGCTGGCCTTCTTGGCGTTCGACGACTTCTGGCTCGACGAGGTATCGGAATCGTCGTCCAGGCCCTGCACTTCAATCCTCTTCTCGCCGGGCATCACCAGACCCAGGTCCTCGGTCGCCGCGTCCTTAATGCCCTCCTCCGAGAGCAGCTTGTCGACGCTTTTTTGCAGGTCGTCATTATATTGCTCGCGAATCTCGACCTGCTTGGCCAAGATGTCGCTCGAGCGTTTTGCCACATACAGGTCGCGCACCGGGAAGTACAGGCTCACGAGCGCCAGGGCGACGACAATGCCAACAAACAGCCCTCGCTGGGGACCGTGGGTAAAATCATAGATTGCCTTGACCACCGCGTTATCGTTGGCGTAGTGCATAAAGTCCGAACCCGAAAGACGGCTTGAGGGACGGCGCGGCTTGTCGGACGCCTGGGTCGAAGGGCGCGACGCATGCTTGGAACGCGATGGGCGCACCGGACTGTCCGAGGAACTATTTGGCTGAGCATTGGGATGCGAAGTCGCCGGCGAGCTATACCTGGAGCGATCAGCGCCAGGATAACCAGACCCGCCAAGCTGCACCGAATGCGCACGGCGAGGTGACGGTTCGCGCGAACCGGCGGAATAGTGCCTGTTGTCGTAAATCTGATCCATGTGCGCCTTGTGCGGTTGAGGTTTGTTTGCGCTAAGTCCTTTAGTTATAGCACGCGGGAGGACCAGCCGGACGAGCCGTAGGACAAATCCATTACTCGAGCGCGCGTGGTCGCCAACGGGCAAGTCGACGGGACGCCGCCCTTACGCCCCGCCGACCAACACCGTGTCCTACTCCTCTGCCTTTGCGGCATCCCACAGGTCGTTGAGCCCGTGGGTCGAAAGCTCGGCAAGATCAACATGGGCATCGGCCGCCATCTGCTCCATTGCGGCCCAACGGCGGCGGAACTTGGCCGTGCTGGCACGAAGGGCGCTCTCGGCGTCGATGCCCTCCTTGCGCGCAACGTTGACCAGGGCAAAGAGCAGGTCACCAAACTCCATCTCGCGCTCGGGTGTTCCGGGCTCCTCGGCCTCAAACTCGGCACGTTCCTCGGCGACCTCGTCCCACACGTCCTGGACCGTATCCCACTCAAAGCCCACGGCAGCCGCCTTGCGCGACACCTTCTGAGCCTGCATCAGCGCCGGCAGATGCGTGGGCACGCCGTCGAGCAGGCCCTCGGGCGCAGCATCGCCCGCCGCCACGGCCTGGTCCTTGGCGGCCTTCTCGGCAAGTTTGACCTCGTCCCAAATCTTGAGCACCTCATCGGAGTTGTCGGCATCCACATCGCCAAACACGTGCGGATGGCGGCGAATGAGCTTGGCGTCGATATCGCGCGCCACGTCGGCCAGCGTAAACTCGCCGGCGTCCGCCGCGATCTGCGCATGCAGCACGACTTGCATGAGCACATCGCCCAGCTCCTCGCGAAGATGGGCCGCGTCATCCGCCTCGATGCAGTCGAGCGCCTCGTAGGCCTCCTCGATCATGTTCTTGCCAATGCTCTGGTGCGTCTGCTCGCGGTCCCACGGGCAGCCGTCGGGCTGACGCAGGCGCCAGATAGTCTGTACCAGATGTTGTAACTCGGCCGATGCATCGACCAGCGTGGACAGGTCGCGCGAACCTTCGGCATTTTGCTGAGCCATGTGCTCGGCCATGGTTAGTCCTCCTCCATGATCACATGGCGGAACGCGCCGCCCTCGTAGATACCATAGCTGTGCGTGCCGTCCTTGGGGATGCTCACGCTGCCGGGATTGAAGAGCCACAGACCCGGGTGCGCGGTGCTTTCCTCGTTGACCTTGACGTGCGTGTGGCCGTAGACGAGCGCGGAGCCCTCGGGCAGCGCGGGCACGTGGTCGACGCTGTTGTGCATGCCGGCGCCAAAGACGTGGCCGTGCGTCAGGAACAGCTCGCGGCCGACCTCGTCGAACAGTGTGGCGTAGTCCGCCATGACGGGAAAGTCGAGAACCATCTGGTCGACCTCGGCGTCGCAGTTGCCGCGCACCGCGATAATGCGGTCGGCCAGGGCGTTGAGCAACGGAATCACGCGCTTGGGAGCGTAGTCGCGCGGCAGGTCGTTGCGCGGACCGTGATAAAGCAGGTCGCCCAGCAGGACGATGCGGTCGGGCTGCTCGGCTTCGATGGCGGCGCAGAGGCGCTCAGTCCAATATGCCGAGCCGTGGATGTCAGAAGCGATGAGGTATTTCATGGAGGTCCTTTCGGGGTGAGGGTGGGGTTGACGTGGCCGGGCGCGGAATGTCGCCACCAGCCGCGTTATTCAAATCGCAGTGCCGCGCTCTGGGCCGCCTGCATCACGCGTTGGAGCGGCACATTGTGCTCACGGGCAAGGCGGGCGCAGTCTTCGTACTCGGGCGCCGCACGCTCACTGCCGTCGGGCAAGGTGGCCACCTTGACGGACACCTCGCCCCACGGCGTCGTTACGCGCTCAAAGTAGCGCGGCAGGCAAACGCGCTCCATAACCTGGCGGCGAATGCCATTGGTCGTGGTTTCCAAAAAGATGATCGTCTGCAGACACTCGATATCCTCGTGGGTGCAGATTACCTGCAACTGCCAGCCAGGGCGGCCTTTCTTGCAATAGAGGGGCAGCCAGTGCACCTCACGCGCGCCGGCCTCGCGCAGGCGGTCGGCGGCGTAGGCGAGCACCTCGGGCGACGCGTCGTCGATGTCGCACTCCAGCTTGACGATGGTTTCGGGCGCATCGGTCTCGCGGGACAGCGGAGATGTACTTCCACGTTGCATACGGTCCGGCTCCTTTCCGCACGGGCTCGTTTTATTCACCCAAACGCTAGCACATCGCGAGCGGCGCAAGTGTGGCGGCGCGCGATGAGCGCGATTTTCCTTGTATGCAAGAACCGACACTCCACCGCCTCGGCCAAACATGTACATCAGCCTCCAAACATGTCATTTTTTGTCAGTTTTGGAGGCTGAGGTACATGATTCGAAGCAAGGCCGATGTCGCGAGCCCGCCCTTATGCGCCGCCCGTCCTTTCCAGTCGATTTCGGCCCCCGGCGCGCACATCGCACTGGGGGCCGCGCCGTTACAATGGAGCAGATTCGCTTGACGCAAAGGAGCCGCCATGCCTGCTTGCCCGCTGGTCGATTGCCATACTCACACCTCGTTTTCGGACGGACACGCCTCGTTTGAAGACAATGTCCGCGCCGCTGCTGCGGCCGGTTGCCGCACCATGGTCTCGGCCGATCACCTTACCCTGCCTGCCAGCATGGATGCCACCTGCGAGGTGCAGGTTGTCGAGGGCGACCTGCCGGCGCATCGTCTGGCTTTTGAGGATGCCCGCAAGCTTGCCGCGCAGATTGCGCCGGAGCTCGAGCTTGTCTATGGCTTTGAGTGCGATTGGTACGAAGGCTGCGAGCCTTTGGTTGAGCGCTGGTCCCGGGGCGCCGTCGTACGCCTGGGCAGCGTGCATTGGATTGGTAACCCGGGCAATATCATGGCAGGCGCCGCGGGCACGACGGGGACAGAGGGCGTCGCACGCCCCGATACGCCCGACTCACGCTGCGGCTGGATCGACGACGACACCAACCTGCACGTTTGGGAAAACTTAGGCGTGCGCGGCGTGTGGGAGCGCTATGTCGATGACTGGTGCCGCGCCTGCGAAAGCTCGCTCAACTTTGATGTGATGGCTCACCCCGACCTGGTCATGCGCTTTTCGAAGGAAGGCTTTGCGCCCGACTTTGACCCCGCGCCGTTTTGGCAGCAGATGGCCGAGTGTGCGCACGATACGGGCCGCCGCGTTGAGGTCTCGACCGCCGCACCGCGCAAGGGGCTCGACGACTACTATCCCGCGACCGGCCTTTTGCGCTGCTTTGCCCATGCTGAGGCGCCCATTACCTTTGGCTCGGATGCGCACCGCGCCTGTGATATTTGCTGGAATATCCGCGAGGCCCAAGCCCATGCCTACGACTGCGGCTACCGAACCTTCGACATCCCCCACCCCACCGGCGAATGGGAGTCCACGCCCCTCGCCTAGCCATCCCTTCATAAGTTGCGGTGAAATAGCTCCTATTTATAGCCCTAAGGCCGTCAAACAAGAACTATTCCACCGCAACTTCTATGGTCATCGGGGACGTTCTTTAACGACTAGTGGCGGCGGGCGTTGAGTTCGCCGGCCAGCTCGTCGAGGGTAATGCCGTAGCGCTCAAGCGTCACGAGCAGGTGGTAGACCAGGTCGCCAGCCTCGTAGCGAATGTGATCATGGTCGTTATCCTTGCAGGCCATGATCACCTCACTCGCCTCCTCGGCAAGCTTCTTGAGCAGCTCATCCTCCACATCGGTCAGCAGTCGAGCGGTATAGCTTTCCTGCGGCGACGCATCGCGACGACCGTGAATCACCTCGGCCAGCCCCGTTAGCGTCTCGCCGATATTTCCATCCTGAACATTTGCAGTACGCACACCCATGGTTCAATCCTTTCTGGTTGGCCAAGCGCCTGGTCGAGCGCCCGCCCTACGCGAGTTTCTTAAAGAAGCAGGTACGGTTGCCGGTATGGCAGGCCGGACCCGGCGAGTCAACCTTGACCAGCAGCGTATCGCTATCGCAGTCGGCCCAGAGTTCGCGAACCTCCTGCATGTTGCCGCTCGTCGCGCCCTTGTTCCAGAGCTCCTGGCGACTGCGGCTCCAAAACCACGTGGTGCCGGTCTTGAGCGTCAGCCCCACCGACTCCTCGTTCATCCAGGCAACCATGAGCACCTCGCCGGTGTCATACTGCTGAACCACACAAGGAATCAGCCCGCGGGCGTCGTACGCAAGCTTTGAAGGATCGGTTATCTCTTCCATTTCTCTCCCCAATTCAAACTTCGCAGGTCGGCGAGGGTTGTCCAGGTGCCGCAGGTTGCCGCGAAAGAGGAGCGACGCGTACTTTGGTACGCGAGCGACGGTTTGAGCGGCAAGATGCGGTGCCTGGGCAAGCCGCAGCGCTAGAAGTCCAACCTGACAGGGATGCCTTGAGAGGCCATATACTCCTTCACCTGGCGAATGCTGAAGGTTCCAAAGTGAAAGACGCTCGCCGCCAGCACGGCGTCGGCCTCGCCCTCGATCACGCCCTCGGCAAAATGCTCGAGCGTGCCCACGCCGCCGCTCGCGATGACGGGGATTGGCACCGCGCGGGCCACGGCGCGGGTGAGCGCCAAATCAAAGCCGGCCTTGGTGCCGTCGCGGTCCATGCTGGTGAGCAAGATCTCGCCGGCGCCGCGACGAGCCGCCTCCTCGGCCCACGCCACCGCGTCGATGCCCGTGGCGTTGCGACCTCCTGCGGTAAAGACCTCCCACTTGTCGGCACCGGATGCGCCGGGCAAGCCGACGCGCTTGGCATCGATCGCCACGACCACGGCCTGGCTGCCAAACGCCGCGGCAGCCTGGCTAATCAGCGACGGATCGCGCACGGCCGCCGAGTTGAGCGACACCTTGTCGGCGCCGGCGGCAACCATGGTGCGCATGCCCGCCAGGTCGCGAAAGCCGCCGCCCACGGTATAGGGAATGGCGAGCTCCTCGGCCGCATGTGCCGCCATCTCGATGGTCGTCGCGCGGTTGTCGCTCGTCGCGGTAATGTCCAGGAAGACGACCTCGTCCGCACCCTCGCGGTCGTAGGCACGCGCCAGTTCCACCGGATCGCCCGCATCGCGCAAGCTCACAAAGTTAACTCCCTTGACCACGCGGCCGTCCTTGACGTCCAGACAGGGAATTACGCGCTTGGTAAGCATGGGCTACTCCTCCCCTCGGGCGGCGGCCAGCGCCTGGGCCAGCGTAAAGTTGCCCTCGTAGAGCGCACGGCCGGTAATGGCGCCTTCAATCGCGCCCTCACCCACCGCGGCCAGTGCGCGGATGTCGTCGAGCGTCGAGATGCCGCCCGAAGCCACGACTGGAAAGCCCGCGACCTCGGCCACATGGCGATACGCCGCCACATCGATACCCGTCTGCATGCCATCGCGCGCGATGTCGGTATACACCAGATGCTTAAAGCCCAGCTCGGAAAGCTGCGCCACGGCATCGTCGAGCGCCACACCTGCGCCGTCGCGCCAGCCGTTCACCTTGACCTGACCGTCGCGCGCGGCGATGTCTGCCACCAGTAACTCGCCAAAGCCTTGGGCTGCCACTTCGGCAAAACCCGGCTCGGTCACCAGCACGGTGCCCAGCGCGATACGGCATGCGCCGTAGCCTGCCAACTCGTCGATGCGCGCAAGCGAGCGGACGCCGCCGCCCACGTCCACGGACAGACCGTCGACGCCGCAGATGGCCTTAATCGCCGCCGAGTTGGCAGCACGTGCGCCCTCGTCCTCGCCAAAGGCAGCGGACAGGTCGACGACGTGCACCCAGCTCGCGCCCTGTTCGGCAAACGTGCGGGCAACGGCCACAGGGTCGTCGGAATATACCTTGCAGCGGCTGCGGTCACCGCGCTCCAGGCGCACGACCTTGCCGCCGATCAGATCGATTGCGGGAAACAGGATCATCGGCCAACCTCCTCGACGATGCTCACAAAGTTCTTAAGGATGCGCTGACCCAGCGCGGAGGATTTCTCGGGATGGAACTGGCAGCCCCACACGTTGCCATGGCGCACGATGCACGGGAAGCTCCGCGTATAGTGTGTGCACGCCAGCACATCGGCGGCATCGGCGTCGTCAGCCACCGCGTAGCTGTGGGTGAAGTACATGTTGGCACCCTCGGCAAAACCGGCAAGCAGCGGATCGGCCGCACCGGCGGGCGTCATGTGCACCTGGTCCCAGCCCACGTGCGGCACCTTCAGTCGACTCGACTCCAAGCGCGTGCACGAACCGCGCATAATGCCCAGGCCATCGACCCAGGGACCGCCAGCCTGCTCGGGGGCGCTGCCGTCGGCGATCGCGCCCTCGTCCGCAGGCACGCCCTCGTTGCCGCGCTCAAAAAATAGCTGAAGGCCCAGGCAGATGCCGAACAGCGGGGTTCCGGCGGCGACGGCGTCGAACACGGCCGCCTCCTCGCCACTCTGGCGCATAAAGGCGATCGCGTCATAGAACGCACCCACGCCCGGGATGACCAGGCCGTCGGCGCGGCGGATCTGCTCCGGATCGTCCGACGTGCAGGCGGCGGCACCGGCGCGCACAAGCCCGCGCACGACGCTCGACAAGTTACCCTTGTGGTAGTCGACCACCACGATCTTCGGTTCGCCCACGCGACCCTCCTTTTTCCCATTCAAAACCTGCCAAAAAGGAACAGGTTTATTTTGGTCGGCTAAACGTTCACCCACCGTATAAGACAGCATTTCCGCAGATAAAACCTGCCAAAATAAACCTGTCCCTTTTTGGTAGGTTACAGCGAGCCCTTGGTGCTGGGGATGCCCTGCACGCGGGGATCGAGCTCGCAGGCGTGGCGCATCGTGCGGCCCACGGCCTTAAAGGCGGCCTCGATAATGTGATGCGAGTTGCCGCCTGCGAGCTCGCGCACGTGCAGCGTGAGCTTGGCATCGCGCGCAAAGGCATAGAAGAACTCGACGGCCAGCTCGGTATCGAAGCTGCCCACACGTTCGGTCGGCACGGGCAGCTCGCAGTAGGCCTGGCCGCGACCCGAAATGTCCACGGCGGCCATCACGAGCGTCTCGTCCATGGCAATCGCCGCGTCTGCAAAGCGCGTAATACCCGCCTTGTCGCCCAGCGCTTGGCAAAACGCCTCACCCAGCACAATGCCCGTGTCCTCGACGATATGGTGCGCGTCGACCTCCACGTCGCCTACTGCATGCACCGTCAAATCAAACAGGCCATGGCGGCCAAAGGCGTTGAGCATGTGGTCGAAAAACGGCACGCCGGTCGAGATATCGCACGCACCGGTTCCGTCCAGGTCGAGTTTGACAACAATATCGGTCTCCCCCGTCTTGCGGACCACCTCGGCATAACGGCTCATCTACATCTCCTCCTTCACCAGCGCGGCAAACGCAGCCAGCACCTCATCGTTTTCCTGCGGGGTGCCCACGGTAATGCGCAGACAGTCTGCAAGCCCCGGCGCGTAGCTAAAGTCGCGCACCAAAATCGAATACTCGTCGCGCAGGCGCTCACGCACGCGCGTAGCATGCGGCGTGCGCACGAGCACAAAGTTCGCCGCACTCGGCCATGCCTCCACGGGCAGACCCCCGGCAGCCATTGCGCGCAGGGCACACAGTTCGCGCTCGCGCTCGGATGCGACCCGTGCCACCACGGGCGCATACGCATCGCGGGCGCGCACGCAGGCAAGCGCCGCCGCCTGGCTCAGCACGTTGACCGAATAGATCTGGCGAATCGCCGCGAACACGTCGATGACCTCGGGCGCCGCAATCACATAGCCCAGACGCGTGCCGGCGGCGCCAAACGCCTTGGACAGCGTATGCAGGATCACCAGGTTGGGATGCTCGGCGATAAGTCCCTGCGCTGTGGTGGCCGCGCCAAACGAAGCGTCGGCGAACTCCACGTAGGCCTCGTCGACCATCACCACGCCGGGGCACGCATCGCACAGGGCCGCGACAAAGTCGAGCGGTGCCACGTCACCCGTGGGGTTATTGGGCGAGGTCACAATGGCCAGGTTGCACTCGGGCGCCGCCGCGAGCACGGCGGCCTGGTCGAGCTCAAAGGTCGCCGGGTCGCGCCACACGTCGCGCAACTCGGTCTGACAGAGCAACGCAAAGAACGCATACTCGCTAAAACACGGCGGGCAGTTGAGCAGGGTCCGCCCCGCGCCGCCAAACGCCAGCAGGTAGTTATAGAGCAGCTCGTCGCCGCCGTTGCCCACGCAGATATTCTCGCGCGCCACGCCATGCCAAGCGGCAAGCTCGTCGCGCAGGTCACAGGACATGGGATCGGGGTAGCGGTTGAGCGGCGTGGCAGCCAAGGCGGCGTCGACCGCCTCGCGCACGCCAGCCGGCACGGGATAGGTGTTCTCGTTGGCCGAAAGGTTGATACGCGTGGGCGTAAAGTTGGGATTATAGGGCTCAATGCCAGCCAAGTAGGGCTGGACGAGCTCCTTCATGCGAGACGTCAGCTCGGCCATATTAGGCCTCCTCGCCGGTCGCGCCAGCGCCATCCGCGCTTGCAGCCGCTAGGTCCACACCCTCGGCGACCGTCGCCACGGCGTCGCCCGGCCAGGCGACCTTGGTCAGGTCGGCCGCGGCCAGAGACTCAGCACTCACGGCACCCTCGCCCTGCTCCAGCACACGGCGACGCAGCGCGGCGGAAAGCGCGTGCGCCCACAGGCCCTCGGCCTCGGCCAGGCGCTGCGTCGCGGGAGCGTCCGAGAGCAGGCCCTCGGGCGTATAGCAAATGACGCTCGAGCGCTTGACGAATTCTTCGACCGAAAGCGGGTTGGAGAACATGGCCGTGCCGCCGGTCGGCAGCGTGTGGTTGGGGCCGGCAACATAATCGCCAAGCGGCTCGGAGCTCCAAGCGCCCACAAAGATGGCGCCGGCGTTGCGAATGCCGCCGAGCAGGCCCATCGCATCCTTGCAGTGCAGCTCCAGGTGCTCGGGCGCCACGGTGTTCACCGCCTCGACGGCAGCAGCCATATCGGCGGCCACCACGATGGTGCCCTCGTTGTCGAGCGAGGCGCGCGTGATCTCGGCACGCGGGGACTGTGCCACCAAAATGTCGATACCCGCCTCGACCTCGCGCGCAAACTGCTCGTCGCAGGTCACCAGATAGCAAGCTGCTAGCGGATCGTGCTCGGCCTGGGCCATCAGGTCAGCCGCGACCACCATGGGCTTGGCCGTGGCATCTGCCAGCACGCAGACCTCGGAGGGGCCGGCGACCATGTCGATGCCCACGTCGCCCGAGACAATCTGCTTGGCCGCGGCAACAAAGGCGTTGCCCGGACCGGTGATTTTGTCGACGCGCGGAATGGTCTCGGTACCGTACGCCAGCGCGGCCACGGCCTGGGCGCCGCCCACCATATAGATCTCGTCCACGCCGCCGAGCTTTGCCGCCGCGAGCGTGTAGGGACTGATCAGGCCGTCCTTTTGCGGCGGGGTCACCATGACCACGCGCTCAACGCCGGCCACCTTGGCGGGAATGGCATTCATGAGCACCGTGGAGGGATACTGCGCGCGACCGCCCGGCACGTAGATGCCGGCCGCCGCAAGCGGGGTCACCTTAACGCCGAGCATGGTGCCATCTGCACGCGTGGTAAACCAGCTCTGCTCGACTTCGCGCTGGTGGAACTCGCGAATCTGGCGCGCAGCCTTCTCGAGCGCCGCGACAAAGGCCGGGTCGAGGCCTTCGAGCGCGGCATCGATCTGCTCTTGCGGCAGACGGAAGCTCTGCAGCTCAACACCGTCAAAACGCTGACAGTAGTCGCGCACCGCGGCATCGCCGTTGGCGCGCACGTTGGCCACGATATCGCGGGCGGCGTCGACGATGTCTTGCGGCAGCACGCCCTTGCGGTTGAGCTGGTTGGTAACGAGACGCTCACCGGGAGCAAGCTTGATAGTCTTCATATCGGTATCCCCTATCGGTCGAGGTTGTGTTCGAAAAACGAGAGGCCGGGCGGCGGCGCCCATCGGCCCGCAGCCCAGACGTTGGGGCGCCCGTGCGTGCTCGCGCTATTGTGCCGAGCCCGCAACGGGCTCAAAATGCTTGTCCTTAACGGCCGCCGCCAAGCGATCTGCCAGATTGCGTACGCGCGGATCTAAGCGAGCGGCACCCGGGTTGACAAAAAAGCGCGCCGTGCAGTCCATAATGCGGCCGGTGATGACCAAATCGTTGTCGCGCAGCGTGGCACCCGTGGCGGTAATATCCACGATGCGGTCGGTCATGCCGACGATGGGGCCCAGCTCGATGTTGCCGTGCAGCGAGACGATATCGGCGTTCACACCGCGCTCGGCATACCAGGCACTCGCGATGCGCGGGTACTTGGTTGCCACGCGAAGCGAACCGCGGCGGGCATAGTTGCGCTCGGCCTGGCCGGCGCGCCACGCGGGCTCCGCCTCGATAAAGGTGCACAGGCCATAGCCCAGGTCGACCAGCTGCAGCAGGTTGAGGTCGGCCTCGATGAGCGAATCCCAGCCGCAGATGCCGCAATCGGCGCCACCGCAGCCCACAAAGGCGGGCGCATCGCTGGGTCGCACGATAACAAACTCGATATCGCCGACCGTGCCCTCACCGGCACGCGTGTCGCGACCGCGCACAATCAGGTGACGGCCGGGGTCACGCAACTCAGAGACGTCCAGGCCCGCGGCCTCGAGCACGTCGAGCGTGTCTGCCTTAAGCGAGCCCTTGGGCACGGCAATGCGCAGCGGACCCTCGGCGCCACGGCCCGCGGCGTGATCGCCGTCGGAAGCGGTGTCCTCTGCCGAGGTACGCGCGGCCTCCAGGCGCTCGAGCGAAAAGGCGAAGCCCGCAGCCGGCACCTCGATGCCGTCGCCAAATGCACCGGTAAAGATGGAGTCGTAGCGTCCGCCCGAACCGACCGGATCGGGCAAGCCGCCGGCATAGGCCTTAAAGACCAGGCCCGTGTAGTAATCGAAAGAGTTCATAATGGAGAAATCGAACGACAGCACCTGGGCGTCCTCGGGAGCCAAACCCTCGACCAGGGCACGCAGCTCGCGCGTCGGCGGCGCGGCGATACCGGCGGCCTCCAGCAGCGCGTCCACGCGGTCGAGCACCTCGGCACCACCGTGCAGGCGCGGCAGTTCGCTAATGGCGGCCTTGACGGCATCAGACTCGGTGCTGGCAGCCACGCGGGCATCGAGGCCCACAAAGTCGTTGGCATGCACGCAGCGCAGGGCCTCGGCTGCCAGCTCGCGATCCTCGCACGCCGCGAGCAGCTCCTTAAAAGGACGCACGCTACCTGCGATAATACGAGCATCGGGAAGCGCCAGCTTACGCACGGCCTCGGCCACCAGTGAAACAATCTCTACATCGCCCGCGGTATCGCCCGCACCGATAAGCTCAAAGCCCAGCTGCGTAAACTGACGCGAGCCACCGGCATTGCGCTGGCACTCGCGAACCACCGGCGCCTCGTAGCGAAGGCGCAGGGGCAGATCGGCCGCACGCATGCGGGTCGAAACCAGGCGCACGATCGGCAGCGTGTTGTCGGGACGGACCACCAGCAGGCGACCGTCGTCATCAAAGAGCTTAAACGGCGTGTCCGCAATGCGGCCGCCCTCCTCGAGCGAACCCTTGTCCTCGAGCAGCGGCGTCTCGACCGGAAGGTAATGATGCTCCCTGAAGCAGCCCTTCACCGTCAGCGCAATCTCCTCGCGCGCCTGAGCCTCCTCGGGCAATATGTCCCGGAATCCCCACGGTGTGGCCGTCATCTGGTGAGCCTCCTCATGCTGTGTTTCTTATAGAACAGAAGACCGGCATAGCTCCGCCGGTCTTCTGGGTACTTTAGCATACTAGAGTGCTTGCGGGGAGAACCGTCCCCCTCGGCTCACAGCGTATTCATTTGGAAACAATGGAGGAGGCACATCCCGCCCGCCGGCCAAAAACTGGGATGCGGTTTCCGGTTGAGACTTCTGGCGGAAACTGCGCCCCGAAATTACAGTCCAGAACGGGATGCGGTTTCCGGTTGAGGTCTTCAGCGGAAAGTGCGTCCCGGAATTTGGGCTTGGAATGGGATGTACTTTCCGGATAGGACCGCATACGGAAAGTACATCCCATTCTGGAGGCTCATTCCGGGACAGGCTTTCCGGTTGGGCTTCAAGCGGAAAGTCTGTCCCATTTCTCAGAGAGCGCCAAACTAAAATTCGCCAAACGCCAGCTCGGCGCCCTGTCCCACTTAGGCGCCAATCGCACGACGATACTCTGCCATTACCTGCGCATCGGCAGCTGCGGGGTCGGCAAAATAGCGCCAGTCATAGGTCTCGGCCGAAACAACTCCGCGATAGCCGCGCGCCACCAGCCTATCCAGGTCGGCGTGCATATCGCGGTCGCCGTCACCCCAGGCAAGATGCGTCGTGCCATCTGCCGCAACATCGACAAAATGCACGTGGGCGACATCATCGCCAAGCAGATCGAAATAATCGTCGATGGTATCCCCCGCCACCGCCATGGCGCCCATATCCAGACACGCCTTAAGTGCTGGATGATCAACTGCCTCGATCATGCGTTTCGTGTCGGCCGCCGAGTTCACGATCATCGACTCAACCGGCTGTAGGGCCTCGAGTACCAGTCGCACGCCGTGCTCTCCCGCATGCTCGGCAATTGCACGCAGCATCGAGGTGCTGCGACCCCACGCATCCTCGATCGGTTCGTTCAAAAATGCCCAGCCACTCGAGACCGTGACCTGCTCGGCTCCAAGTTCCGCCGCGATATCCACAACGTTTTTAAAGTACGCGAGCGTGCGGGCACGTGCCTCATTCCCGCGCGCTGCGATATTCCACGGCTTGGGGTTGTTCTGTTCGGGACAAAGCCCCACAATCCGAACCCCATACCGCTGTGACAGCCCCCGCACCTGCTCGAGCGAATCGTATCCATGGCAATCGACATACAGATGCATCGCCCCGGTCCAAAGCTCGCAACATGTGTAGCCCGAGGCCGCTGCCGAAGAAAAGAATTCTTCAAGGTCAAAATAACGATGGCTGATATTCATGACGGCAAGCAGGGGGTAGCTCATAATTACTCTCCAACCTAAACGAGGCCCCGTTCCATATAGGAGCGGGGCCCAATTACATAAACGTTATTTGCTCTTAATAGTCGAACTGGTGATAGTAGCGGCGATAGTTAAGGTTGTGCTTGGTGACCGTCTCGTAGTAAGCGGCAAGGCGATCGGTGATCAGCGAGGAGAGGATCCACGGAGACACGATGACGCGGAACTCGTCGTCAAGGCCGGGGATCGCGAACTCGGCGGTGTCGATGACGTTGATGTCGGTGTCGCCGGTCACGCCGCGGGTCAGGAAGGCGCGGACGCGCTCGTCGAGCTTGCGGTTCTCGTCCTCGCCCATGAACAGGAAGACCGGGACGCCGGGCTCCACGAGCTCGAGGGTGCCGTGGAAGAAGTCGGCCGAGGTGATGTAGCGGGTGCGCTTCCACTGCATCTCCTCGAGGATGCACATCGAGAACAGG